>JALCNL010000068.1 GCA_022649055.1 Megasphaera sp. | reverse complement strand
AGTATTTTCCTGCAGAAACAAGCTCAAGCTTCAATTCCTGTCCGTCCTCATCTCGCTGGATGCTTTGTACGGTTACTAAGACAGGTTTCACTGAATCCAAATCCTTCCCTTTTTTATCTCAATGTTACTATTATATAACATATGACTTGAAAAAGAAACAATGAATAATGGAAATTTTCAAAAGAATTCCATAGAAAAAGTGGCAGTCAGAAACTGCCACCGCTGTTGTATATCAGTAAAATTCGCCGCTGATTTTTTTATGATGTTCTATGTGGTTTCCCTGATCCGTATGGAGCAGTTTAGCACCAGCAATGCCAGGCTGTGTCATTTCTGCCGGTGAAAGAATATATTCTATTTGTTCCTGTGTCAAAAGTCCTTTTTCCATAATAATTTCTTTTACAGGTCGTCCTGACATATAGGCCTCTTTTGCCAGCATGGAAGATTGTTCATATCCAATATGCGGCAGCAACGCCGTAATAATGCCAACACTGTGATCCAGCCAATAGGCACATTGTTCCCGGTTGGGTTCCAAATTGATGAGCAGGTTATCAACAAATGCATTGACTGCATTGGTCAGATAGCGCATGGAGTTAAACAGATTGAAGGCCATGACCGGTTCCATCACGTTCAGTTCAAACTGCCCGTTCTCTACGCCTAAACTGATTGCAATATCATTCCCGATAACTTGATAACAAGTTTGGTCTAATACTTCCGCCATCACCGGATTTACTTTGCCCGGCATAATAGAGGACCCCGGCTGACGCGGCGGCAGCTTTAATTCATTCAGTCCGCAGCGCGGTCCCGATGCCATAAGACGAAAATCATTTGCCATTTTGATGAGTACTAGTGCCGTTGCCTTCATGCTTCCTGAAAAATCAGCAAACGCATCGGTATTATTGGTCATGTCAATAAGATTCCGTGCTGTAATAAACATCTCACCCGTAAGCGTAGACAATTGACGGGCAACAGATTGAATATATTTAGGTTCGGCGTTAAGTCCCGTCCCTACGGCAGTCCCGCCCATATTGATCGTATGAACGCCTTCAATAGCACGCTCGATACGATGAATACCGCGGCGAACAGCCGAAGCATAGGAGCCCATTTCCTGCCCCAGCGTAATAGGTACGGCATCCTGCAAGTGTGTTCGTCCCATCTTTACGATATCTTTATAGTCTTCGGATTTGACTTCCAATTCGTCTGCCAGACGACGCAGCGCCCGCAGTAAGCCTTTACTTTTCATAATAATGCAGACTTTGATGCTCGTGGGAAACACATCATTGGTTGACTGCGCCATATTGGCATGGTTATTGGGAGATACAATATCATACCGTCCTTTTGGCTTTCCCATAATTTCCAACGCACGGTTGCATAATACTTCATTCATATTCATATTGACAGAGGTTCCTGCTCCCCCTTGAATGGGGTCCACAGGAAACTGATCAATAAACTTTCCCTGTATAACTTCTGTCGCCGCCTGTACAAGTACATTGCCGATGCCCGGATCCAGACGACCTGTTTCCATATTAGCCAGTGCCGCAGCTTTTTTGACGGTTGCGACCGCAATAATAAAATCAGTATCGAGATGTTCTCCTGTAATATGAAAATTTTCCATAGCCCGCATAGTTTGTACACCATAATATACTTCGTCCGGTATTTCCATCTCTCCTAAAAAGTCATGTTCTTTTCTCATGATATTCCCCCTGTTGTAACAGCGATGTATAATTCTATTGCATATTGTATACAAAAAAAGCAAGTTTGATTTAAAAAACCGTAGGGTATGTCCCCTTTGACATAGTAAAAGGCGCTGTCGAAATAAAATTCAACAGCGCCTTTGCCGTACGAGCTTCTTAAATTAACCACATTCTAATACTTCTATTCCGCAAAGTCAAGATACTCCCTTATGCCAAAATCACCAATGTTAAAAATAATAATTAATCATTTCGGAATCGGATCGTTCTTGATTTCAAAAAATATATGTAAATGATTTTTTTACCTTATAATTTTAAAAAAATAGTAGAAAAATATTTTTTGTTTCTAATTTTCTCATATTCTTGCGCTTACTCGTGTTCATTCAATTCTATAAGATAGGGCCAATATTTTTTAGGCATAAATTGGCGTCTTAACTTTGTATTGGTTCGTTCTTTAATCGCAATCGTCCGATAATAGTCTCGCCAAAGTTCTGAAAAAAAATGTTCTGCCTCTGTTATTTCTGCCGTCTGCAGTATCTTTGGTATCTCTACGATTTGTAAGTTCTGCGTATCATAAAACACCCCGAAATTCCGCCGCGCATCGTGAATAACCCACGTTTCTCCCTGCAGCCGCCGCACAAAATGAGGTGCCATAATAGGGACAACACAATAATCCGGTGCGATTTTTCCATAAAGCATGCCGTTGGCTACTTCCCGGAAACGCAGCAGGCCTAATAACCTATGCCGTTCATTTCCCGTCTTTACTGCCCACCGCCGTACTTCCCAGATCGTTTCGTCACTCAAATGGTGCTGAAACTCTTGTTTTTGATGAAAAGCCTGGCGGATAAAGCGTAGAAGCCGCTGTTCACGTTTCGGTTGTTCCGCCAAAAACGCATAATACAGCAAATGACAAATTTCACTGCCGCACTGCTGTCGCAGGCTTTCCAAAACCTTACCGGCTTTTTCCATATCTGTGCAAACAAACCGTTCTTCCCCAAAGAGACAAGTCTGACTTCCGTCATGGATTATTCCTGTCCGACAGATACCGTCATGATAGGCATCAAAAACTGCCGATATATAGCCAAAAAAACTGCCATCATATATATAATTCATATGCGTACCTGAGAAAACAAGTCTCCGGCCTCGTAGCGGCTGTTTTTTTCATGCAGACAAAGGCTGTGGTGGATCGCCTCCGGTTTACCTGAACCGCCATAATATTTTCCACGGCAGGTAATAAAATATTTAGCCCGCTTCAAAACAATACCCATCCGGTGCAGCGTATCATAGGAAACCCAAGCTGCCCGGCGGGCGGCACAGATTCTTTTAGCAGAAGTGACGCCGATACCCGGTACACGAAGCAGCATATGGTAAGATGCTTTATTCACTTCCATCGGGAAGCATTCTATGTGACGGAGAGCCCAGCACGCCTTGGGATCGAGGGACAAATCAAAATCAGGCTGCTGTTCTGTCAATATTTCTGCCGCCGAAAACTGGTAGTACCGCAACAGCCAATCGGCTTGATACAGGCGATGTTCCCGCAGCAGCGGCGGTTTAATAAGAGCCGGCAGATTAGGGCCGCTCAAAGCTGGCACATAGGCTGAATAATATACCCGTTTCAGCCCTACTTTCTGGTACAATGCCTCACTTAATTCCATAATGCGGCGGTCGCTATCCGGAGTTGCCCCGATGATGAGCTGTGTTGTCTGCCCGGCCGGAACAAAAGAAGGCAGCTTTTTATAGGATCTGCTTTCTTCCTGCCGTTCCGTAATGCCTTGTTTTACCTCCCGCATCGGTATCATAATCGCTTGTTTGGTTTTTTGCGGAGCTAATAACTGCAGACTGGCAGATGATGGCAGTTCTATATTAATACTCATGCGGTCCACATATCGGCCAAGTTCGCGAATGAGACGGCCGTCTGTCCCGGGAATCCCTTTCATATGTATATATCCGTTAAAATGTTTCTCCTCACGCAGTATTCGTGCCGCTTTAATAAGCAGTTCCGTCGTATAATCCGGAGACCGATATACTCCGGAACTAAGAAACAATCCTTCAATATAGTTCCGGCGATAAAACTGAATCGTCAATTCGGCAATTTCTTCCGGCGTCATCATGGCTCTCGGCGTATCATGACTGCTGCGGTTTACACAATAAGAACAATCGTATATGCAGCGATTGGTCATCAGAATCTTAAGGAGAGATATACAGCGTCCATCTTGAGACCAGCTGTGGCAGATACCGGAATAGGCCACACTTCCGATACCGCGGCCTTCATTTTTACGAGTACTGCCGCTGGATGAACAAGATACATCATATTTTGCAGCATCACTCAAGATTTTTAATTTATCTTGCATCGTATCCCAGTCCAAATAATCCCCCTCCTTTTTTTATTATCATACCATATCGTATTGCGTATTTCAAACATATGTTCTTATCTTTTGTTAAAAACGTATATGCATCATTTTTTCGGTTCTACTTGATCATCTTTACCTAACATATAGTGCTTATTGAAAAAATGCGTATGCAAAAGTAATGTTGACATATAACTTAACGGACCTTCTAAAAAGTCTTTATACAACATTCGCAATTCTTGATTTTCCCAACTGGCATGAATATCACATTCATCGTCAAGCCGATACAGAGAAGCAACGCGAGCCTTCTTGGCTTCTACTGCTTGAGACAGCTTTGTTCGTGGTTGTCCGCCACCGCCAATACATCCGCCAGGACACGCCATAACTTCGATAAGAGAATACTTCTTCCAAGCATGCCGACGTTCAATCGTATTAATAAATTTCCGTGCATTCGCCAATCCGCTGATAGCTGCAACGTTAATTACATCATCATCAAACATGACAGACGCGGTTTTTATGCCTTCTACTCCGCGGATTGGTTCAAAATGCAAAAAATATTCAGATATATGCTCCCCTGTATGAAGAAAATGAGCAGTCCGTAATATGGCTTCCATAACCCCGCCGGAATTACCAAAAATAATACCGGCGCCAGAGGCTTCTCCCAATAAGGAATCATAGTTTGAATCTTCCAATGTATTGAAACCTAATCTTTTTTCTTTAATCCATTGAGCTAGTTCACGGGTAGTAATACATAAATCCGTATCACGCATGTCTCTCGTATCCCAATAGTGTGCCGCCCCATTAAGTTCCGGCCGCAGGATTTCTGATTTTTTAGATGTACAAGGTGTTACACAAACATTCACGATCTTATCTGGCGGTATATCCGCTTTTTTTGCAAAATACGTTTTAATAATAGAGCTCAAAGAACTGATAGGGCTGCGCGTCGTTGCTAAATGAGAAATAATTTCGGGAAAATAAATTTCAACGAATTCTACCCAGGATGAACAACAGCTTGTGAATAAGGGTAATTGTTCCTTGTGATTTTTAAGACGTTCAAGAAATTCCGAGGCTTCTTCCATAACGGTAAGATCGGCTCCAAAGTTAGTATCAAAAACATAGTCGGCACCTAATTTTCGCAAGGCAGTTATCGTTTTTCCCTTGACAATGGAACCAAAAGGAAGTCCAAATTCTTCTCCTAAGGCAACACGCACGGCCGGCGCAATCTGAAAAATGACAACTTTATTAGGATCGCTAATGGCTTCTTGAACCTTTTCTACTTGTGATACAGTCGTAGTTGCGCCAAACATACAGGTCAAAGAGCACTGGCCGCAATGCACACAAATAGGTATATCTCCCGTGCTGGGCAGCGAATAATAGTCTGTAATGGACATTGTTTGTGCACAACGACGCCGACACAGCGTGCAATTTTTACATTTCTCCGGATCAAATTGGATAGAGGCATTGCGTTGGTCAACCGCTACACGCTTATCTAATTTTTCAAAACGACTGGTAAAGGCAATATCCCGTTCTCGTTCTGCCTCCAAAAAGACAGCATCACTGCAGCAGACTGCCACAACGGAAACAATTTCTTCTACAGAACAACCGCGGGAAACATCCATAACGGGTTTGGCCAATCCTTGAAATAAAGGACCTAATACGGTTGCTCCCGCTAAACGCTGCATCATTTTATAACACACATTGGCTGTATTCAGATTTGGGAAAACTAGCACGTTCGCCTGTCCATTTATTTTTGATTCGGGAAATTTATGCGCACAAATCTGCGGAGACAATGCTGCATCCACCTGCATCTCCCCATCATACATAAAATCGGCATTTTGTTCTTTCAAAAGTTGAATCGCCTCATGAATCTTTTCAACCGTGGTACCTTCTCCACTTCCATCTGTGGAATACGATAGAAAAACGACCTTTGGATCCAGTATTTGTGCGGTAATACGGGCCCGACTCGCGCAAACGCGGGCAATGTCGGCCAACTGTGTCGCCGTAGGTTCCATAATAACACCGCAATCACCAAGAACAAATATACCGTTATCACCATATTGCGGTGTACGAGTGATCATAATCATGGAACTCGTGAGAGTTTCCGTCCCCGGATGCATTCCAATGACCTGTAAGCCTGCATGTATCACGTCAAATGATGTAGTAGCGGCTCCCGAAACCATCCCATCAACAATATCAAAAGCCACTAGACAGGCTCCAAAAAAATTATAATCCTCTATCAATATTTTTCGAGCTTTTTCTACTGTCATGGGCTGTCTTGCATCTACGATCAAATCGGTGTGATCTAAATAATCCAATTCCGGTACTGTAATACTAGTCCCATTCAAATCAATCGCATAACCAGATCCCAACCCAGTACCAAAAAAGCCATATTCTGTTGTTAACATTTTTCTTGCAGTTTCAACTGTCATACTCGGTTCTGCTTGTCGATCAACCAAGTATTTAGAAAATTTATCCAGCATCGGATATGTTTCGGGATCAATAATTTCGATACCGTTTAAATCAATCTGGTATTTAGCCGCAGTTTCTACTATACGTCTAGGTTTTCCTATCAAAATAATACGAGCAAATTCTTCATCACGAATACGTTCTGCAGCTCTTAACACGCGCCGGCTGTTAGATTCCGGCAAAACAATTTTTTTCTGTGCCTTTGCCACTCGTTTCTTTAAACTATCCGTAAATTTCACGATAGACCCTCCTACATTTCGCATGTGCATATACGAACAGTATACCATGTATACGTAGGGCATGCATCAAAACAGCCTAATAGTTTTATTAGTTTCTAGTCCAGTACTTTCATTCCCTCATATTCCGGCGATACTGTAATATATCCATTGGTATCGATAACTCCCCATTTTCCATTGCATTGAATGGGTGCGTACCCTCCTGAAAAATCTCCTGCTTTGTTAATGTTAGAAGCAAGTGTGACCACAACCATTCCCCAACCATTTACATACGCCAATGTCTTTCCTGTTTTCACTAGAAGACGATCGCCTTGCAGCGTTCCTACGATTTCATCAAAAACAGGCCGACAGCGTTCTCTTCCATCAGGCTGCAATAATCCCCATTTTTTCCCTTCTTTATAAGCGAGTATCGCCCCTACACTTTGCAGTCCATCATACTTGAATGGGATAATTGTTTGTCCTGTTGCTAGGGAAAGTCCTCCCCATACATTTCTTTCATTCTCTGCAAGAAATAGCCCTAGATCTGCACTGCGTTCTAAAGATTTGTATGCCGGCGGTATCAAATAGGATCCATCGATTCGTACATACCCCCACAAACTGCGATTCCTCACATAGGTCCCGTCCTTTGTCATAGGATATACAATGTCCCGTTGTGCCCCAATAATAATTTTTCCCGTCGTGTCGATATACCCCCGCCGTTCTTCTTTGCCTACCGAGGTCGTAATCCCCAGACTCATACCGGTTCCATTGCGATAACCAAAATACGGTTCACTGTCATCATAATATGGATCACCGCCGATACAAATACCGATATTGCGTGCTAAGGGAACTTGCCATGCCGGATATCCATAATGATCATTTCCACCGACAGAAACAGAAATAGTACCGCCTGTTTTAATTGCACGCACCTTAATACCATATTCGGCAAGATTATTTTGAAAAGTTCCTAACGTATCATAGTTTGCTTTGATAACCATTTTTCCTTCCGCATCGATATAACCTTTCGTCCCATTTCGGAAACGAACCGGCGCCAGCCCTTCATTAAATTGTCCATATATGGCTGATAATGGTTCCGTCAGCGCGTTCCCATTGGTGTTAATAAAAAATACTCCTTTATCTGCCGCTACCGCAGCAAACCCTTCATGGAAACTGCTGACTATTTTTTTATATTGCGGCATAATGACAATACGGCCTGTACTATCGGCAAATCCCCAAAGACCATTTTTTTGAACGCCGATGTATCCGTTTTCATAAGCAGATTGCATGTCATCATATACACAGGGAATATATTCTTTTCCTTGTATATCGATAACTCCCCATTTCCCATTTTTACATACGGCTGCCCGGCCTTGCTGAAAAGAACCAGCTTGTCCGTATTGCAGGGGAATACGGAGCGTTCCTCGTTCATCGATATATCCATACCGTCCCTGTTGCCCAACGCTTGCCAACCCTTCACTGAATACAGCGGCACTATCATATTGCGGAGATGCAATAATCGTACCGTCGCTTTTATAATATCCGTATTTTCCTTGTACACGTACCAGCAGCGTATGATCGTTCCAAGAACTACGCCGGTCATACGATACAGGAATGACCGGTTTTCCTTCCCGGTTAAAAAATCCTCGCAATCCGTGAGATTGGACTTCTATCAATCCCAATTCTTTATTTTTCTGAACATCTGCATGAAAAGCATCCTTGCTTACAGCTTTATCATTTTCTAATGATAATCCTACTCGATCATACTTCAAAGGAATTATTTTTTTATTAGTACCGTCAATAACACCCCAGCTGTTATTTTGCTGCACTGCCGCATCGAATGATGGTTCTGCCATAACCGTGATACTTGCAATAGTAAGAATAATCACTGCATACATCCATTTTTTCATAAATACCTCCTTGTTTCATGTCTTACAAGATACAAACACAAAAAAATAAAATCAGGCAAACTGAACAGTAAGCCTGATTTTATCGGTTATCCCATTTGTAAACCTTCTTTAAGTTTTTCAAAAATTTTCTTTTCTTCTTCTGTTAATGGACGACCTAAATCAAATTGCAACTGTTCGCCGTTATTTGTAGCTTTGGCTTGTTTATGCGGATCGCCGGCTTTAGCACTGTCATCTCTAATAATCATACTTACAGACAACCTCCTTTACATATGCTGCGATTATATTATACCACCGGAAATATCCCTGCGACAAGATACAAAAAAAACCGCCCGTTTTTACACAGACGGTTTTCTATTTGATTAAACCAACGAATCCGGTTCCGGAGATTCCGCAATATTTTTAGCAATGGTTTTAGCCATACTGTCGAGAATGCCTTCTTCTTCATCCTTCAAAGAAGATTTAATATCCAGCGGTGTTCCCAATACTTCACAATTCTTAAATTTCTTTTCCACGTATTCAATCATCGTTTTTTGTGCTGCCGAAGCCCAGCTGTGGCAGCCTATAACCGCTATTTTACGATTCTGGAACATTAAGGTCTTTAAATCGTGCAGGAAACTTTCCATCGGTAAATACAAGTTAAGATTGTATGTCGGTGCCGCCAAAACCAGATGACTATACTTCCAAGCTTCTGCCGTAAGAAATGACGGGTGAACTTTGGACACATCATAGAGATGAATATTTCTGATACCCTGCAGACTTAACTTATGAGCCAGCACACATGCCGCACGTTCTGTATTCCCATAAATGGAAGCAAAGGCAATGACAACCCCTTTCTGTTCCGGAATATATTTGGCCCAGTGGAGATATTTATGGATGATCAATTGAATGGTTTCCGGTGTACGGAATACTAACCCATGTACCGGAGCTACTATTTCAATAGGAAGTCCGTCCATTTTTTTCAGTACATTGATAACCTGTGGTCCATATTTACCAATAATATTAACATAGTACCGTCGGAATTCATCCATATAATCTCTTTCAAAATCGACCTGATCGGCATATACATTCCCGCTGGTACCGAACATGCCAAAAGCATCTACACTGAACAATACTTTATCTGTCACATCATATGCCAGCATGACTTCCGGCCAATGTACCATAGGGGCCTTAATCATTTGAATAACATGTTTTCCCAGTTTGATCTGGTCCCCTTCTTTCACTGTAACATAATTATTCGGCATAGGATGACGATAAAATTGTTCAAAAAGTTTAAAGGTCTGTGCCTGCCCGATGATTTTTACATTCGGATACTTTTCCACTAACGCCAAAATAGAACCAGCATGGTCGGGTTCCATATGATTTAAAAAGAAATAATCAAGCGTACGCCCTTTCAGCAAATATTCAATATCCTCTAAAAATTCATCACGGACACTTTTATCCATCGCATCCAGTACTGCCGTCTTTTCATCATCAATGAAATATGAATTATAGGAAATACCGAAAGGCAACGGAAAAATATGTTCAAACATTTCAGTCCTAAAATCGTTGCACCCCATCCAATAGATACCATTTTTAATTTCTTCAACACAATGCATATATCATACCCTCCTGACTTATTAATATTGGTAATGGAAAACTATCTGCTATGTCCCACTGCTATATATAGCATACCATTTTTTTTCATGTTCGCAAATAAGAATATGCTAAATATATCCATTACTTGCTTCCTTTTGTCGTTTTTCCACTTCCCGCCGATGCTTTTGAAGCCGGTCCGCTTCCAGAATTACCTGCCGTCGATGCCGACTGTCCTGAATTATCAGAATTATCAGAACCGCTGGCAGTACTATCAGACGTGCCGGCAGTATCTGAGGATGCAGAATTGCCGGCAGTATCACTCAGTGTACTGCTGGAAGACAAATCATCGGCTCGTTTCTGTTCTTCCGATACGCTGCGTTTTTGAATCGGCGTCTGTATCACCGTCTGTCCACTGCCTATATCTTCTGCTTCTTGGATAACACGATTCACTAACTGCTGTAAAACATCTTTATCAGCCTGTGACAAATCGCCGCTGTTATCCAGCAAATCCTTCGCCTGTGAAGCCAGTTTCTGTGCTTCTGCCTTGGCTGCGGTCTTACTGTATTGTCCCGACTGATACCCACGGTTTAAATCGCGCAAGGAATCCGATATTTCCAGCATTTTATCCTTGATATGTATAATTTTGCTGTCATTTTTACGAAGTTCGGCATCATGGAGGCGACGATCTTCTTCCCGGTTTTCAAGTAATTCTTCTTGCTGCTGCTGTGATACTTTTGCCAACGTATCCGCTGTGACATGCGTACCGACAAAGTATTCATATCCCATATACCCCAAAATAAAAATAGGAATAAACAGAAGCATCATTTCCATGCGGCGCATTTGAGCGGCACGCTTCCAACTGATAACATTACGCCGCCGATGTTCTATCAGCAAAACGATGATAACTATCACAATAACCAACATCACTGCTATATAAATAGCCAGCTTATGCCAAACCGTCGCCTGCAGTTTGATTGCCTGTGGATGAGAATTATTCAAACTCCATAAATAGGTACTTCCCTGGTTATCACTCTTTGTACTGTTGCTGGTAACTTGTGTTCCCGAAGGGAATGAGACAATATACTCCAAATCGGCGTTATTTTCTTCCATGGGAATTCCCATGCGAAGCGACTTTATACTATCCGAATTATATTGATAATCGATATAATAAGTAGAACAAATAAGTCCGTCATGCGTTTTATGCACAATATGGTCTACCGAGCTTTTATTAGCGCCCTCTTTCGTAATCGTGCGCATAGCGCGAAACCCTTCCCCGTTATTGTTGCTATAATCCATGATAGTATAATTTCGTTTTTGAAATTCATCTGCATCGGCACGCAGCTCTTTTTGCCCGGCAGTGGTGCTGGATACTTTCAAAACATCCTGCGTCTCACTGCCGTCATCATGAATGATCGTCTGTGCTCTAAATCCTGACAACAGTATAAACGCGGTGATGAGCAAAACGGTACATCCTAATTTCCAATACCCCTTCATAATTCCCTCCTTTTCCATTTAGCTTATGTATTTTTATTCCACTTTCTGCTGCTTCGGCGGAACCATAGCAGATCCCAAGATGTGAGTTTTAACGCTTGCTGCGGGCTTATCGGCATTCTTCCCGGCCAATGTTTCTGCTGTTTTTTCTGCTTCACTGCTGCAAAATTCCAACGGCATGCCGTTCACAAAGATACCTTCAATAACTCCTTCTCCCTTTTTCATGCGAATACTGGCGATAACACTGTCCGATACACCAATATCATAAATACCGTCAGCTTTCGCCGGATCAATGCGGTACCGGCCAAACCCAACCATGAACTGTACAATATTGTCTCCATACCCTACGACAGAGGCGTTCATATAATCTTCACCTACCGGCGGTTTATGTGCAGAGGCACCCTGAATCTGTATTACTCCCTTGTCATCACGTGAAATATACACATAAATAGTTTCATGGAGCCGCGGTGCCGTATCATCCAGCCATTGGGTCGTATCCTCGGGAAACACTACACGGATATAATCCGTACCGAAAGCAGACTGTTCCAAACGAGGAATGCATTTCCACTGATACGGAATGCCATCTACTTGAATATTATGCCAGCGCCAAGCTATATATCCACAAACACTGAATTGTACTATGACAAGAAAAATAAAAAGTACCCACCTGTATTTACTATCTGGAGATATTCTAAAATTCATAACCTTCATTTTTTAGATTCTCCTTCCTTTGCCCACGGAGACTGCGTAAATTGTTTTTTACGTTTGATGGGGGCCGGCGTTTTCCACGGAGAAGATGTCACCGGTTTTATTGTTGCAGCTTCACTGCGTTTTTGTGTTTGTTCCATCTTATTTCCTTTTGCTTCTTTTTTGATTTCTGCAAATATCTTTTTATCAGGCAGCGGGATTTGATCAGGTCCATGAAAAACAGGTGCCACAAAGGTGGATGCCGCGGGTTCTTTA
>JALCNL010000067.1 GCA_022649055.1 Megasphaera sp. | reverse complement strand
AGTGCTTCTACTCGGTAACCGGCTTCTTGAAGGCGCTGACGACCCGGCTGAAACGACTTCTCGATGACAATGCCGATGCCGGCAACGTTACATTGTGCTTCTTGGAGAAGGGAGGCAAGACCCAGCGTAGCTTCGCCGCTGGCGAGAAAATCATCAATAATAAGAACCGATTCCCCGGCGGGAAGAAATTGCTTGCTTATTGCCACTTCATAGGTTTCTTCTTTCGTATAGGAATAGACGGATGTATGATAGGTGTTTTCCATAGCGTGTGACGGCATTTTCTTACGGGCAAATACTACCGGGATATTTTTCATAGCCAAGGCGGCAGCATAAGCGACGGCAATACCAGAGGATTCTATGGTTACGATACGATCGACGGGGGTATCTGAAAAACGGCGTGCAAATTCACCTCCGATATGGCAAATCAAAGCCGGATCCAGTTGCTGGTTTAAAAAGCTGTCTACCTTCAATATGCGGTTATCTATTACCATACCATCATGGATAATTCGTTCTTTTAATTCCTTCATACAAGACCTCCTCTTATAATACTAATTCCAGTCTAATACGAAATTTTAGGCAAGTCAACATAAATTCGGCGGCTGACAAACAGTAACCAACAGACCGCTGAAATATATGCCTATGTTCGACAGAAAAATAAGATCAAGTCTGCTGTTTTTTTTTATAAAAAGAGGTGGGTTACCGCCCGGTACCTCTGTCTGCTTAGTATGACAGACGATAAATTTCCTTGTCTTATATCCTTAAAACAGGTATAATAACGTTGTATTTATATAGCATAATTTTTTAAGGAGGGGTCGCTGCATGCAATCTATTCGCCGTTTGTATGTCACCAAGAAAGGTCCTTTTGCCCAAGAAGCTAAAAGGATGTGTACAGATTTAAAGGAAAACCTACTCATCAAGGGGCTGACCCATGTCAAGATTTATCATCGCTATGATGTGACCGGTCTGGATGATGCGGCCTTTGAAGCGGCAAAAAATATGATTTTTTCCGAACCGCCTGTCGATGCGGTTTACGATGAAATACCCGTAACGAAAGAAGACACGGTTCTTGCTATGGAATATCTTCCCGGGCAGTATGACCAGCGTGCTGATTCGGCAATGCAGTGCTTGCAGATGCTGACGATGAAAAACGACAACCTTGTGCGTACAGCACAAGTATTTGTTTTATCGGGAACCTTATCACAGGAAGATCTGGAAGCCATCAAGCACTATTGCATTAACCCGGTCGAAGCGCGCGAAGCATCATTGGAACCTGTTGCCAGTTTGGAAATGGAATGGGAACAGCCGGAAGATGTAGAAGTATTTGACGGCTTTATTGCTATGTCCCGGGAGCAAGTGGATACCTTGCGGTGCCATCTGGGATTAGCCATGAGTCTTGATGATTTGCTGTTTTGTCAAACCTATTTCCGGGATGAAGAAAAACGCGACCCGACAATTACGGAAATACGTGTGATTGATACCTACTGGTCAGATCATTGTCGTCATACGACATTTATGACGGAATTGACGGATGTAACTATTGAAAACGGCACTTATGCGCAGCCTATCATGCGTGCCTATGAAACATATAAAACGACGCGGGAAGCGTTATATACGGTGAAAAAGAAACCGCAGACCTTGATGGATATGGGTACGATTACTGTTAAAGAATTAAAAACAGCCGGCATGCTCCAAAATCTCGATGCTTCGGAGGAAATCAATGCGTGTACTATTATTATTCCTGTTGACGTAGACGGTGTGGAAGAAGAATGGTTGCTCCTCTTTAAAAATGAAACACATAATCATCCTACCGAAATAGAACCTTTTGGGGGAGCCGCAACGTGTCTGGGCGGCTGTATCCGTGATCCCTTGAGCGGTCGTTCCTATGTATATCAAGCAATGCGTGTAACCGGCAGCGGTGATCCGCACCAATCGGTTAAAAACACATTGGCAGGTAAGCTGCCGCAGCGGACGATTACCAAAGGAGCTGCTAAGGGATATAGTTCGTACGGTAATCAAATTGGACTGGCTACCGGTGAAGTCAAAGAATATTATCACCCCGGGTTTGTTGCTAAACGAATGGAAATCGGTGCTGTTGTCGGTGCTGCACCAAGAAGTAATGTGGTTCGTGAGGTTCCTGTCCCCGGAGATGTTATCATCTTACTGGGGGGGAAAACCGGTCGGGATGGCATGGGCGGAGCGACAGGCTCTTCAAAAAAACACACGATTCAATCGTTGGAAACCTGCGGTGCAGAAGTACAGAAGGGCAATGCACTTACGGAACGCAAAATTCAGCGGCTTTTCCGCCGTCATGAAGCAACGGTCCTCATAAAGCGCTGTAATGATTTTGGTGCTGGCGGCGTATCGGTCGCCATTGGTGAGTTGACCGATGGACTGGATGTCGACCTTGACAAAGTACCGAAGAAATATGAAGGCTTAGATGGGACTGAACTGGCTATTTCCGAGTCACAGGAACGGATGGCTGTCGTTGTGCCGGCAGATAAAGCAGAAGAATTTATGAGATATGCGGATGAAGAAAATCTTGAATCGACACTTGTGGCCGTTGCAACAGATACGAACCGCTTAGTGATGCATTGGCGTGGTACCAATGTTGTGGATATTTCTCGTGCTTTTCTTAATACTGATGGAGTGACACAGCATCGGCAGGCGGTTGTTACGGCGCCGGAGGAAAAAGATTTCTTTACGGCAGCTCCGACTGCAGATATTGCAAGAACCTGGCTGGATACAATGGGTAAGCTTAATATCGCTTCTGAACAGGGACTTGCGGAATGTTTTGACAGTACGATTGGCGCTCGTACCGTATTGATGCCGTTTGGCGGCAAATATCAAAAAACGCCGGTAGAAGGCATGGTGGCTAAAATTCCGGTGCTCCACGGGGATACGACGACGGTCAGCATTTTTACTCATGGATATGATCCGGATTTGGCGGTATGGAGTCCGTTTCATGGGGCACTGTATGCCGTAGTACAATCGGTGGCTAAATTGGTGGCACTTGGCGGTGATAGAAAACAAGCGTATTTGACTATGCAGGAGTACTTTCAGAATCTGGGAGTCGATGAAAAAGCTTGGGGCAAACCGGTTAGTGCACTGATGGGAGCGTACACCGCACAACGGGCACTGCAAGTAGCAGCCATCGGTGGGAAAGACAGCATGAGCGGTACTTTTGAAAATCTTACGGTTCCGCCGACACTCGTTTCCTTTGCTATCGTTCCGGAAAAAACGCAGCATATTGTTTCACCGGAATTTAAACAGCCGGGTAATGCAGTACTTCTTTTTGATGTACCGCGGGATACGGAAGGAATTCCTGATTTTGAAATATTCAAGACACATTGTGATTTTCTTCATGAAAAAACAGCAGAAGGAAGCATTAAGTCTATGCATGCTGTCGGTCAGGGCGGAGTTGCGGCAGTTATTGCGCAAATGGCTTTTGGCAACGGCATAGGCGTAGAAATTGATACGACATTTTCCTCTCATGATTTGTTTGATCTTCGGTATGGTTCATTTATTGTGGAAGTTGATACGGATCACGCACTGGATTGGGTACGACGAGATGCTGTCTGCCGGGTCGGACTGACTCGCGGCAATAGCGTCATGCAGCTGGGTGAGACAGTGATTCCTCTTGCGGAGTTGTTGTCGGCCTGGGAAAAACCGATCAACAGTATTTTCCCGATTCAAAGTGAAAGTGAAACAGGGGATCCGGTTTTGCCGCTCTATACGACATATGGACCTTGCCGAAGTGAAAATTTTGGCAAACCGACTGTATTTATCCCAGTTTGCCCGGGGACAAACTGCGAATACGATTCAGCGGCGGCTTTTGCTGCAGCAGGAGCGAATACGGATACCATGGTACTGCGCAACGAATCTCCGGAAGCGTTGACACAATCGATAGAAGAAATGGCGAAACGTATTGCCAATGCACAGATCATCATGTTTCCCGGCGGCTTTAGTGCTGGCGATGAACCGGAAGGATCGGGTAAGTTCATTGCGACGCTGTTCCGCAGTGCGGCATTGTCGGAAGCACTGGAAGAACTTTTATACAAACGAGATGGGTTGGCACTGGGAGTTTGCAATGGGTTCCAGGCACTGATCAAATTGGGACTTTTGCCGTACGGACACGTACAGCCATTAAAAGCGGATAGTCCGACTTTAACATATAATACTATTGGACGACATTTGTCCCGCATGGTCAATACAAAAGTCGTATCCGTTATGTCACCTTGGTTTAGTAATGTAAAACCGGGTGATGTTCATACGATTGCGATTTCTCACGGAGAAGGGCGTTTTATAGCTTCGCCGGAACAAATAAAAGAATTGGCGGCTAAGGGGCAGATTGCAACACAATATGTAGATTTTTCCGGAGCGGCAACATATGATAGTACCTTTAATCCGAATCAATCTATTTTTGCCATTGAAGGCATTACCAGTCCGGATGGCCGGGTTTTTGGCAAAATGGCGCATTCCGAACGGGGAATCGCTCCCAGTGTATTCAAAAACATTTCGGGTAATAAGGTACAGCCGATATTCTCTGCCGGGGTAGCATATTTTGAATAATAAAAAACGGTATTCTACCAGATAATGCAGCAAACTGCTGTAAACTAAAAAAGGGAACTGCCCATTAGGTATTTCCCTTTTTTGGTAAATAGCTTATAAATATAGCAGTACAGCGGGTATTACCCCTTGACCTTTGACAATATAATAGCCGCCATCATCATTAGGCAGCCGGTGCCCTCCTGCAGTGTTACCGGATCATGATAAAACCAAACGGCCATAAAAAAACCAAATACCGATTCCAAAGACATAATTAGGGAAGCATGCGTATCTTTGGTATACTGCTGTGCCAGATTTTGTGCTAAAAATGCAAATGTTGTATTTAAAATAACTAAATATAACATTCCGTAGATTGCCGATACGCGGACTTGCTGCAGGCCGGATATATCTAGAAAAGGCAGTGCCAACAGACCGGTAGTTAAAAATTGAAAGAAAGTCATGCTGAATATATCTGCGTTTTTAACAACGTTTCCTACGTACACAATTTGCAGGGCAAAAAAGACTGCAAACCCAATAGATAATATATCCCCGGCAGCCAGTACGAATGCATCGGAATGCAGGCACAACAGGGCCAGACCGCATAAAGCCAGCAGTGCACACCCTATTTCCCGGGGTTGTATGTGTTTTTTTGTAATAAGCCAGGATAACGCAGGCACAAATATGACATAGGAAGTAACGAGAAAAGATTGTTTTTCTACGGTGGTCGTTTTTAATCCTTCCAACTGGCATATAAAAGCGATATATTGAATGAGACCCAGGAGCATGCCAAAACGAAGTTCTTTTGCTGCAGCACGTCGTATTCTGGGATAAAATAGGAAAAACATGATTAGTGCCGATAATAAAAAACGGGAGGCAAGTATAGTGAAGGAGGACAGGGTAACGAGTGCTTCCTTGGCTGCGATAAAACCGCCGCCCCAAATTGCCGCCGTACATAGCAGTGTGATATCAGCCAAAATCATGTTGGAATTATGCGAATGTAGCCATTTCATTATACATGTCCTTTCCTGTACATAGTCATATGAGTCTGTTATAACATATCATAAAGCATATAAAAAGCGTTGAAATTATAAAAATTTAATGGTATAATATTAAAGCTTGAATAAAATTATATCAAGCTCCTAGCCCTTTTTCGGAAAGGGCCATATGTCCAAAAGAGGAGGTGATTTCGTGAATAAGTACGAAGTCATGTTTATCGCAAAGCCGTTTGAAGAAACAGAAGTAGATCCAATCGTTGAAAAAGTAACGAATTTGATCACTAAAAACAACGGCACTGTCGAAAAGGTTGATCGTTGGGGAAAACGCCATTTAGCTTATCCGGTCAAGAAACAGAACGATGGCTATTATGTTCTGATCAATTTTGAAATAGATCCGACTGCGATCTATGAAATTGACCGCGTTATGAAAATCCAAGATGAGATCCTTAAACACTTGATCGTCAAGAACGACAAATAACCGGAGGCGCAAAGGTATGAATTCAGTACAATTGGTTGGTAATTTAGCCCGGGATCCGGAAATTCGGTTTACGAAAACCGGCAAAGCTATTGCGATGTTTACTGTGGCGGTTACGCGGTCTTATATACCGGCTGGAAGCCAGGAAACACGTGAATTAACTGATTTTATTCCTGTTGTAGCATGGGGTAATTTGGCGGAAACCTGTGGCAATAATTTGGCAAAAGGAAGCCGTGTATTTGTGGAAGGGCGTATGTCTGTCCGTTCCTATGAAACGCAGGATGGGCAGAAACGTTATGTGACGGAAGTCGTTGCTAATTTTGTAGCACAGACAATGGGTTCAGAGAAACGTGCTGCTGCGGCAGCTTCGCAGACAAGTGTGCCGACTGCAAAACCGGCTGCTGAAGGCAAAGGTTTTGATAGCTTTGGCAAAGATGCGAATGATGAAGAAATCCCATTTTAATGTCAAAAGGATCCCTTACTAATTTTAAAGGGAGGATATACAATGAGAAGAGAACGTACAAGAAAACCGAGAAGAAAAGTATGCAGCTTCTGTGTTGATAAGGCAGATACGATTGATTATAAGGATATTGCAAAGATTCGTCGGTTTACGACAGAACGCGGCAAGATTTTACCTCGCCGTATCTCCGGTGTTTGTGCAAAACATCAGCGTAAGCTGACTATTGCTATTAAACGGGCCAGAGCAATTGCATTACTTCCGTATACAGCTGAATAATTTTAATACAAAACAGCCATCGTGGGGTACACGATGGCTGTTTTTCTATGAAGCAGGAAAATTTATGTAAACGCATTGTATGGATAAAATAAAAACAAAGATTTATTGTAAAATCAAAATCATAATGATATGCTTAAAAAAAGCAAGTTACAGTGAAAGGAGGATAGAACATAATGGACAGAAAATTAGAACCATATATCCCCATGGTCGATTTTTTAAGTAAGGCCCTGGGAGAATATTATGAAATCGTCCTCCACGACCTTTCCAATCCGAAACATTCTATTATAGCTATTGCGAACGGCTGTTTAAGCGGAAGAACCGTGGGAGATACGGCTTCTGATTTTGTTTTGCGGACAGTAAAATATGACATTGAACAGGATACGGACTGTGTTGTGAATTATAGGATTAACAATGTGAATGGACATTTATTCCGATCTTCCGGTTATTATATTCGTAATGATGAAGGGATTCTGCAGGGCATGTTGTGTATTAATTTCAATATAACTCCATTTGTTGATTTACGAGAAAAATTAACAAAACACATTATTGGCAATGAGTTTTTTTTGGAAAATACATGTAAATCTAAAAATAAAAACAATGAAATTTCCAACGTATTTCAACATTTTCAAGGGAGTATGGAGGATGTTACTCATATGATGATTGAACATGCACTAGCTAAGTATTCTGTTGCTCCGGAACGATTATCCGTGGATGAAAGAATCTCCGTTGTTCATGATTTAAATGATACCGGATTGTTTTTGTTGAAAGGTGGGGTGGCATCACTGGCCGAGTGGCTTGATGTTTCCGAGCCCACTATTTATCGATATCTGGGGAAGATAAAAAGAAAAAACGAGTAAAACTAAAGTGATTTTATTAAGACAGAATATCACAAAAAAGGTAAAGAATCGCGATGCAGGAACTCTTTACCTTTCTGTGATATAGATGTGTGATAGCGCGTAGTGTGAGTGTGAACCGCAGGTGGAAGCTAATAATAAGGACAGGAGGAAATACATATACTGTACTTATATGTCGCTGTCTGCCGGTACATATACCGATAAAAAAGAGGGTAGTATTTGTAACTCAAGAGGAAAATCAGGCCCCGTATCTCCGTCCATATTCGTCGATAAATGGTCATTGTTGAGCAGTTCTATTTTGACATGGTCGACTTGTTCCAAATACATGTATTCGGAACTGACAGGAGTACCGGCTAGCATTTCCGGAGCCAATTTCAATAAATCCAGCGGGGTAATATTTTTGAAGGTTGCCAGCCAAAGTTTACCGTCATTGACGCGGGCCTCCGGCGCTATATTGCGAAAACTGCCGATAGAATTTGTCAGCATAGCAATAATGAGAGGGGAACGGCGTGTTGTCGTCTCCCCATTGATATTCATTTTAAATAAAAAACTTTTATGAGATTGCAACGTTTTTAGGCCAGTTAAAAAATAAGCCAACGGACCCAGGCGGGTCTTTTGCTCGATGGATACCTGACCTACTGCTTCGGGCATGACTCCGGCAGCAATCGTATTGACGAAATACCGGTCATTTGCTTTGCCGATATCGAGAGGAACGGTCTTCGCTTTTTTTAACATGGCAATGGCCTGTTCGGGATGAAGCGGAATCTGTAATGCCCGTGCCAAATCATTGACCGTTCCCAAGGGAATGAAACCGAAATGAATCGGACGGTTTCCCAAAGCTAATCCGTTCACGGTTTCATTTAAGGTGCCGTCTCCACCCATGCAAAATACACTGTCATATCCTTCGAGGGCGGCTTCCTTGGCCCAGGCAGTAGCATCGCCTTTTTTTCCGGTCTGCCGCAAATCGACAGTATCAAAATTATTTTCCAATTGAAGCTTCAGGCTGCCCATAAAATACTTAGCTCGTTCACGCCCGGCTGTCGGATTGACGATCAACAAACACCGTCCCAAAACAACTTCCTCCTTTATATACAAGATTGTATATGAGAATATATATTCTTAGCATCCTTAGTATATAGTTAGTATAGTAAACTATTTATAAAGTGTATATTAATACTATTATAGGTTAAAAATCAACTTTAGTGAAGATGTAACCGGCAATTATTTTATTTTCGAGGAAGAAGGAGATTCAAAAATATGCACATATTTCTTTCATGCAATGTTTTTTTTGTGATATAGTAAATATATAATATATGAACAAAAGGAGGTATTCCTATGTATTTACAATTTGATCCCCATCAGTATCCTTACCCGTCGCGGCGGGAAATTATATATGCCCGAAATGGGATGGTGTGTACTTCACAGACACTTGCGGCCCAAGCGGGACTTGATATGCTTAAACAGGGTGGCAATGCTGTCGATGCGGCACTGGCTACTGCTATCAGCTTAATCGTATTGGAACCGACCAGCAATGGATTGGGAAGTGATGCATTTGCGTTGGTTTGGATAAAGGGGGCGCTTTACGGCCTTAACGGAAGTGGGTATGCTCCTGCGGCGATGTCAAGGGAAGCGTTGCTGGAACACGGCATTTCGACTATGCCTGCCCGCGGCTGGGAACCGGTTACTGTGCCAGGTGCGCCGGCGGCATGGGAGGAACTCCATCGGCGGTTTGGCCGGCTGCCGTTTGAAAAACTTTTTGAACCGGCCCTGTACTATGCCGAACATGGTTATGTCGTTATGCCTACATTAGCGGAATTGTGGAAAGAATCGGAACGGACTTTTGCTAAATTCCGAAATGATCCGGCTTTTGCCGGCTTATTCCCTACTTTTTTTAGTAAGGGGAGCGCTCCGCGTGCCGGTGAAATAGTGACGTTACCTCGACAAGCCCGCGCATTGCGGCAGATTGCTGCAAGTCATAGTCGTGATTTTTATGAAGGCGATATAGCCGATGCTATAGATGCGTTTTCCCAAGCTACCGGTGGATATATTCGCAAGCAGGATCTCATGGAGTATAAACCGCAGTGGGTGGATCCCATCTCTACGAATTACAGGGGATATGATGTTTGGGAAATTCCGCCGAATGGGCATGGTTTGGTCGTGCTTATGGCGATGGCGATTGCCCGGGGATTGGAATTTAAAGAACGAGATACGGTGGATACGTTCCATAAACAAATTGAAGCAATGAAACTGGCATTTACCGATGGACGGAAATATATTGCCGATCCCCGCTATATGCGAACAAAGTTATCGTATTGGCTGTCCGAGGAATATGCAGCGCAGCGGCGGGCACAAATACGTACACAGGCACTTATGCCGTCCCCGGTGGATCCTAATTGCGGCGGGACAGTGTATTTGTGTGCAGCGGATCGAGAAGGAAATATGGTTTCCTATATACAAAGTAACTTTATGGGTTTTGGCTCGGGTATCGTGGTTCCTGAATACGGAATTGCATTGAACAATCGGGGATATAATTTTAGTATGGAGGCAGCCAGCGATAATTGTGTAGCCCCTCGTAAAAAACCATATCATACGATCATTCCGGGGTTTTTGACAAAAGATGGTGTACCCGTTGGTCCGTTTGGCGTTATGGGAGGTTTTATGCAACCACAGGGACATATGCAAGTATTGATGAACACGATTGATTTTCATATGAATCCGCAAGCCGCGCTTGATGCACCGAGATGGCAGTGGCTGGGAAATAAACGGATTGAAATAGAACCGACAGTATCGCAGAATATTATCAGAGGACTTCGGGATCGGGGGCACACTATTATTATTAATCCGGATCGGAATTCCTATGGTCGCGGACAAATTATTTGGCGGGATACGCAAGGTGTTCTTATGGGAGCGACAGAACCTCGTGCAGATGGAATGGTGGCGGCATGGTAGATAAAAACGTATACTAAAAATGAATTAAATCGTATAAAAATGTCCAAAATTACAAAAAATAAGTTGACAAGTTGTTTTGGATTGCATATAATGTATGCAATCCCTAAACGAAGGGAATCATAATGAAATCTGATGATGGGAATAAGTAGTTATCTGGGTAAAACGACAGAGAGCCGGTGGGTGGTGTGAACCGGTGATTACAGGAAAACGAAACTCCTCCTTGAAGAGCGGTGCCGAAGCAGAATTAAGTGCCGACGAATTTTCTACGTTACAGGAAACGCGTATGGTAGTACGTTGCAGAGTGCCTGCTGGCAGTAATACGGCAGGAATCAGGGTGGTATCGCGGAATTGTATCCGTCCCTCTTTTGAGGGGCGGATTTTTTATACTCATTTTTAACCCTTAGAAGCAGCTCTGCGACTACGATATCAGAAAGCAGGAGGTGAAAATAATAAAAAAGTAGTTGACAAGAGAAATAGGTTCGCATATAATGGACGAAACTTCTCTTATGAGAAGCCATGATTGAAATCTGATGACGGGAAAGAGTAATATATCCTTTTAAACAACAGAGAGCCGGTGGGTGGTGTGAACCGGTGTTTACGGATATTTGAAAATCCTCCCTGAAGAGCGGAGCTGAAGCATAATTAGGCGCCGACGAGTTTTCCACGTTACAGGAAACGCGTATGTTAGTACGTTGTAGAGCGCCTGCAGGCAGTAATGCTGCAGGAACCAGGGTGGTATCGCGGAATCACATTCGTCCCTTAGTATATAGGGGGCGTATTTTTTTTACCCCGGACCCTTTCAAGACGGCCCTAAAACTAACAAGACCAAAAACAAAGGAGAGATGTAAGATGGCAAAAGTATTTTATGATCAAGATGTAAATTGGGATGTTATGAAAGGGAAAAAAATAGCTATTATCGGGTATGGCAGCCAGGGGCATGCCCATGCATTGAACCTGATGGAAAGCGGGCTTGATGTGACAGTAGGTTTGTATGAAGGTAGTAAATCAGCAGCAAAAGCACGTGCACAGGGGTTTGTTGTCAAGACTGTTGCCGAAGCTGTTAAAGAAGCAGATATTACCATGGTGTTGATTCCGGATGAAAAACAAGCAGATGTATATAACAGTGAAATTGGGCCTAATTTGAAACCGGACAGTGCGTTGGCATTTGCTCACGGCTTTAACGTTCATTTCAAACAGATTGTTCCGGCGGCAGATATCGATGTGTTTATGGTGGCACCTAAGGGTCCGGGTCATTTGGTACGGCGTACTTTTGTGGAAGGCGGCGGGGTTCCGGATGTATTTGCCGTAGAACAGGATGCTACGGGACACGCGTTTGATTTGGCGCTGGCCTATGCACGGGGAATCGGCGGCACTCGTTCGGGAGTTATACAGACCACTTTCCAGGAAGAAACGGAAACCGACCTTTTCGGAGAACAGGCGGTATTGTGCGGCGGTGTAACACATCTGATTACGGCTGGTTTTGAAACCTTGTGTGAAGCAGGGTATCAGCCGGAAATCGCCTATTTTGAATGCTTTCATGAAATGAAGCTTATCGTGGATCTCATGTATGAAGGCGGGATGGCTAACATGCGCAGCTCCATCAGTGATACTGCTGAATATGGTGATTATAAAATAGGTCCGCGTATTGTAACGGAAAAAACCAAAGCCGAAATGAAGCAAGTGCTGAAGGAAATTCAGGAAGGCACCTTTGCCAAAAACTGGTTGTTGGAAAACAAAGCAGCCGGCCGTGCGGAATTCTTAGCGCTGCGCAAGAAACATGCGGAACACCCTGTTGAAAAAGTCGGAGGTAAACTTCGCAATATGATGTCGTGGCTTAAAGAAGAAAAAGCGGATTAATACAAAAAGCGGAAACGGAGGAAATCGATATGCGGAGTGATATAGTAAAAAAAGGAAGTACCCGGACGGCCCATCGGACGTTGTTCCATGCCATGGGGTATTCGGACGAAGACTTGGAAAAACCGTTGATCGGGATCGTCAATGCATTCAATGAAATTATTCCGGGGCATATGCATCTGCGGGAAATCGCCCAGGCGGTAAAGCTGGGGGTTGCAGCAGCCGGCGGGACGCCGATCGAGTTTCCGGCGATCGG
>JALCNL010000066.1 GCA_022649055.1 Megasphaera sp. | reverse complement strand
CCTGTTTCTAGTCGTCTTTTTGCGGTCACACCAGCGCAACCGTTTCTATGTATTAAAGTAATTTTTGATTCAATAACTTTAAACGAAATTGCAGCTCAAATTGAAAAAGATTTTCCAAATGAAACTGGAAAACCTCAGCATGCAATGTTTATTGGAGAAGCGAGCGATAAAATGCTTGATGCTGCAATTCGGTTAGGGAAGCTTTTTCAAGTTCCCGAAGATGCTCCCATATTAGGGCCTTTAGTTACCAAAGAAATGTTTTATTATCTTTTAAAAGGACCAGATGGATCCGCAATTCGGCAATTTGTTCGATCTGGAAGTAAAATGTATAAAGTATCTCAGGTAATCTATATGCTAAGAACCAAACTCAGTGAGGAGATGGATATATCTTACTTAGCAAAAACTGCAAATATGAGCCGTTCTGCCTTTTTTAAAGCATTTAAAGAAGCAACTGCCATGAGTCCGATTCAATATCAAAAGCGTCTTCGTCTGATGGAAGCAAGACGCCTTATGATAATAGAAGGTGAAACAGCCGAGAGTTCAGCATTTAGGGTTGGATACAATAGTGCATCACAATTTAGCCGAGAGTACTCGCGTATGTTTGGTAATTCGCCATTAAGAGACGTTATGTTAATCAAAAAGGCGGGTGATATCCGTCAATTATTTTGAGAGTTTTCACAATACTATACATTTATCTTCACAATAAAGATAGTTAAAATATAATACGTAAAATATAGACTAAAAACAATTGATATAGTACGAAATAAATTTTGTCAGAGTACTTGTCTATGAATTTCAAAAGTGGGGTGAAGCTAGTAGGTGAAACGCCTATTTCGCGTACTAGTATTATCTGTCTATCAAAACATACGTTGAGGCAGTGGCCTTGTTCGCAAGGAGCTGAAAGTGACGCAGGGAGCAACTGGCACTACCCATGTCAGGGTTGCCCAAGAACGCAAGCCATAGGCGCAGCGCGATTGGTAGCAACCTACGACCGAGTGCGTATGTTTGATGTCTAGGATTGGAAAGTAAAAACGCTGGAAAGTGTAGTAAATAAGCGGTTCTCACAATTTTGATATTAAAAATGAGAAACAGAAAATCAGAGTTTCATCATTCCATAGGAACATATCGACGAAAGCTGTTTTTTGATAGTTTAAACGGTGGATTGGATAAAGGGCTCATGAGTGTATAAGTTGGATGTTTTGTGGAAAAATGGCTTTGCGAGTGAGCAGGTTGGATGTTAACCGTCAATTTAGGAAGGACTGTATGACTAGAAAATTATCTGATATGAATTTAGAAGAATTATGGCAATTATTTCCTATACGTTTGGAAGAACATAATGAATGCTGGGAAACTTGGTATAAAGAGGAGCTTGCCATACTTCAAGCTATATTGCCGTCTAATGCGATTAAAAGGATTAGTCACATTGGAAGTACTTCAATCAATACGATATGGGCAAAGCCTACTGTTGATATCCTTATCGAAGTGATTAATGAATATGATTTGCAATACATAGCAAATATTTTGGTTAACAAGGGATACCTTTGCATGAATAAAAGTGAAAACAGGATTTCTTTAAACAAAGGATACACGATAAATGGGTTTGCAGAAAAAGTATATCATTTGCATATAAGCTATGAAGGCGATAATGCTGAGCTTTATTTTAGGGATTATCTTATTGAGAATGTAAGCATTGCAAAAAAATATGAAAAATTAAAACTTGAGTTGTGGAAAAAATATGAATATAATCGGGATGCGTATACAGATGCGAAAACAGATTTCATTGTAAAATATACGGAACAAGCCGAAGCGTTATATAAGAATAGATATCGCTGAGTGGTGATATCGGTAATATTAAAAAAGGGTTTGAAATTTAAAGTTCTATTATTGCGGAGAAGATTATGAATAAATTTCCTGAATTTATGACAAGACCTATGAATAAAGTTCCGATGCAGCAGCAAAATACACCGGATATTCAAGGCTGCTATTATACAGCAGCAGATGGAAGCCAAATGACTTTCTGGACATGTATGGCTGATAGAATATCCAAAGAGCACCAGCATGATTATAATGGATATATGGTTTGTTTGTCTGGTGAATATGTTATTACCATTAGTGGAGAAGAAACTGTTTTGCATTCCGGTGATGAATTGTTTATTCCGCAAGAATCTGTACAAGGCGGCAAATGCAAGGCTGAAACAAGGATTATTCGTGCATTTGGTAGTAGACGTATTATTTAGTTAAATAAAAAAATTGTAATATTAGTAAACAGGAACAAGATACTTTACAATATCGGTTGTAGGGCATCTTGTTCCTGTTTAATTATGTAATATTTTCATCAACGTGTAATTCTATAAATAATTAGGTAGTATACCGGAAGGGAGATGATAATTATTGAAGAACGCCTAAAAATTCAGGGGACGATTCGGATTTCAACATATGATAGCTGATTGCGAGGCTGGTAAAATTGATCTTATTTTGACCAAAAGTATCAGTAGGTTTACTCGTAATACACTCGATTGTTTAGATGTTGTCAGAAGAATTAAAGGTTTAAATCCTCCGGCTGGTGTATGTTTCGAAACAGAGAACCTGAATACCATTGAAACCAACGGTGAATTGATTTCTGGTGTTATCGGCTTAGTTGCGCAAGGAGAATCAGGACAAAAAGTGCGGCCATTACATGGTCATTTATTGAGTGGTGTAAAAAAAGGATTACTGTTTTTTCGACCTATAATTTATTGGGATATGATACAGATGTAAACTAACAGGCTGTTGCAGAGTACCCGTTTTATATAATCATTGGAAGTAGTGTGATATGATTTGACGAAATATGACAAATTAGTGCTATGAGAATACCATGGATAACAATCCAAACTCTACGGAGCGTTTATTGTATAAGAGATAAAATTTTTATATAATTTATTGCATGGAGGATGTAAAAAATGCAAAATACTAAAGTTGGAAATATCATTCGTACTTTACGTCAAGCTTGCAGTATGACACAAAAACAACTTGCAGACAGAATGAATATTAGTGACAAAACCGTTTCCAAGTGGGAACGTGGTTTGGGATGTCCGGATATTTCGCTCATTCCAGAACTTTCTGATATTCTCGGAGTTGATACACAAAAATTATTGATCGGTGATATAACACCAAATGATTTTGTAGGAGGTAATATGAAGAACACAACCTATTATGTTTGTCCGATATGCCACAACATTTCACTTTGTACTGGTAAAGCAGAAATTTCATGTTGCGGGAAAAAGCTAACGGCTCAGGTAATGAAAAAAGCGGTTCTAAATGAAAAATTATCGGTTCAAGTTATAGAAGACGATTGGAATATCACAAGTTTACACCCTATGACAAAAATGCATTACATTTCTTTTGTGGCTTTTGTTACGGGAGGGAGCATTTATTTAATCAAGCAATATCCAGAATGGGACTTAAATGTTCGTATTCACAAAAGAGGGCATGGAATGTTGATTTGGTACTGTACGGAACATGGATTATTTTACCAGTTGGTTTAGTCGAAAAAAGGAGAATCAAATGAAATTTATAGTATTTAATGGGAGCCCTGCTGGAGTAAATAGCAACACAAATGTGATTGCAGAATCGTTTTTAAATGGCGCAAAAAGAGCCAATGCTAGTACGGAAAATGTATTTTTAATTGATAAAAATATTATGTACTGTTGTGGTAATTTCAAATTGTGGTTTTCCAGGAGACAACAATTTTAAAACTATGAAAGTAGTATTTTCTTCCTGCAATCCTACCATTGAGATTTATCGTAACTGTGGCAGACTTTTAAAAAGCAAGGATGAAAAAATTAAAACAGTTGTAAATAAATATCTGCAAATTGTTGCGCAGTCAGGATATGAAATGGCAACACAAAATTATGTGTCGGAAAAAACAAAATCAAAGCTAAATATGCAACTTATGTCAACGCCCGATTACGTAAAATACATCAGAATGTAGAAAATTCAATAATAAAATCAGGGTAGTATAAGCGCATACATATTGGTAATATAAGAAAACAGGCGCTTTGCATACATTGCAGAGTGCCTGTTTTATATAACCATGGTAAAATACGCGATAAACTTTACAAACAAGTCAAATTCTGATTGTCGGGACATTTTCACATCCATGAAGTCAACTCATTCATCGAAACCTTTGTTGGAGGCAATGGTCAATGAAGTTCGCTCAGACATGACCGAGACAAGGCCAAAGAATCAATTGACCTCAGCTGGAGAACATGGTATAAATCCCATTTCGGTTAGAAGTTGTATCTATCAGGACGCCGCTGTTCGTTCGGTGAAATAATATAATAAGGCTGCCAACGGTATTGCCATGCCTAGAATAGATGTGAACCACCAACTGCCATATGCATAGGCCCAGCCCCCTATTGCTGAACCGATGGCTCCACCGATAAAGAACACTGCCATGAATATGCCGTTTACCCGTCCGCGGATGTCGCTTCCCAGTGCATAAACTGCGCGTTGACCGAGGACAAGGTTGCCGGATACGGCCATATCCAGCGTAATTGCTGCGATGACAAACATAATCAATGATAGAGCTGGATTATCTTCAAATATATGTGTAATCACAAATGCCAGAGTTGCAATCCCAATAGCCATACCTGTCAATGGTTTTGTCCAGCCCCTGTCGGCTAGTCTTCCCGCAATAGGAGCCGCTATGGCCCCAGCCACACCAGCAAAAGCGAATAAGGCAATACCTTGTTGTGATAAGTGGAAGTGATGGGTTAGCCATAAAGGGACGACTGTCCAAAACAGACTAAAGGCACCGAATAAGCAAGCTTGATATAAGGAACGGCGGCGTAAAACCGATTTTGTTTTGAACAGTTTCCATAAGGAACGGAGCAGCGTACCATAATTCATAGTAGGTATGGGGGAACGCCTGGGAAGAATACAAGCTAATAATACTGCTAAGATAGTGGTAATAATAGCCGATAAAGCAAAAACGACCCTCCATCCAAAAAAATCTGTAATCATACTTGCAACAGGTCGAGCAAGCATGATTCCCAATAAGAGACCACTCATCACATTTCCCACAACTTGACCGCGCTGTTTTTCGGTTGCCAGGTGGGCTGCGTAGGGGACTAGGATTTGTGTTGCCACTGAACCCAGGCCAATCAACAGGGCTGAAACAAGAAAAAACAACGCCGTATGTGCCAGATATGCCGCAACCAATGCGCAAATAACGACAGCTAATGCTGCTAAAACCAGTCGCCGATTTTCCACGAGATCGCTGAGCGGCACAATAAACAGTAAACCTAAAACGTAACCGATTTGGGTCAGCGTTACGATGAAACCGGCTGAGGCAAGGGGAAGGTGTGTATCTGTGCTGATAGGGCCAACTAAGGGTTGAGTATAATAAAGATTTGCCACAATAACTCCACATGAAACAGCTAATAGGAATGTAATCCAACGAGGAGTTTTTTTTATTTCGGGGTGAACATTCATCATAGAAGAATCCCTTCCTTTGTTTAGTTTATAATAGTGTTAAATACAAATACTATACGTTTAGTTTTGTATTTAACACTATTATAAACTAAACGTATAGTATTTGTAAAGACATAATTTCTTTTCTTGTAAGAAATTATATTGTATAATGTACGTATAGTTTTAACTAAAGAAAAATATACAGGAAGGTGTTGTCATTTGGAAAAGAAAAAGGGGCGTCCCCGTAACCTCGAAACACAAAAAGCTATTCTTACGGCTGCCTATGATTTGTTGTTAGAGACTGATTTTGAGACCGTAACAGTTGAAAAAATTGCCGAGCGGTCAAAAGTCAGTAAAGCGACAATCTATAAATGGTGGCCAAACAAAGCTGCCGTTGTGATGGACAGCTTTCTATCTGCTGCTTCAGCAAGGCTTCCTGTACCGGATACAGGCTCCGTTATGGATGATATAGTTATACAGGTCAACAACCTGGCCAAATTTTTGACGAGCCGGGAGGGAAAAGTAATTAATGAGTTGATTGCAGAGGGACAATTTGACCTAAAGCTGGCTGAAGAATATCGGGTAAGATATTTTTATCCTCGACGGCTGGACTCACACCATATCCTGGAGCGTGGGGTAGAACGGGGCGAATTGAGGAAAGATCTTGATATAGAGCTAAGTATAGATTTGATTTATGGGCCGCTTTTTTATCGTTTGTTAATAACTGGGGAAAAATTGGATGAATATTTTATCAGGACTTTAATTCATTACGCGTTTGCCGGAATTCAGGCAAAGGAAGAATCGCATATGCGGTGATGTTTGTTGACTGTATTCTTCGGCTAATAGCAATTTCCTGCTTGGATCAATGTTTCTTACAGGGGTGATACAAGATAAACAGGAGCGGAAAGGAGACTGTTATCGTATGATGGGACCGGATAAGAATAAACTATACCCCAATGAAACAATCAAGACGGTATGTTACATCAGTAATCTTCCCAAAAGAGCAAATGTTGAGATCGGGGATTATACATATTATAGTGATAATAAAAAGTCACCGGAACAGTTTTATGATGCCATCGATTTGATCATTTTGAAGACTTGGCGTTTGCGGATAATCCTGCTGTCTTAAAAAAGCTGCTTTGCCGATAGCATATGAGGATATCTATGGAGAATCAATTTGTAAATATAACCGCGGAAAATCTTGTTCATGAACATTTGTGCTGTATTATTCGCAGTACGAAGCTGCATTCTGGTATAAAAGTAAAGCGTCAGTGGCTTTCGGACCAATCGTTTGCAAAAAAGTATGGCTTGGAGGTTGTGGATAGTACGGAGAATGGATATGAATTGTTGGCGCGTTCTTTTGATGGAACTACCCCTAAATTTGCACCGCAGGTGAAAAATAACAGGATTGAAAATAAGGAACTGACCATATATTATGATAGGCAATGTCCTTATGTGTATCAAGCGATTGAACGGATAAAACAGTATTGCGGATTGAATCGTGTTCCGGTATCTTTCATTGAAGTAGATACATTACAAAAAGCAAAAGGATTACCTTGTGTTTTCAATAATTGGGGTGTGTTTTATAAAGGAATCTTTGAAACTGTAAATGTATTGGACATTGCCTATCTAAAAAGGATATTGAAGAAACAAAATCGTTTGTTTTAAAGGAGGGAATATCATGATTATTTGCATTGCTGCCGCTTCATACAAAGTTAGCTGCAGCGGCGATTGTATGAAGCGAGTATAGTCGCTGACGGCTGATTTTGCTATAAGTATGAATTTAATTAATATAGCAAAGAAGGCTGATGAAATGAATTATAAAAAAGTAGATTTAAAAACATATTACCGTCGTGGTGTATACCGGCATTTTTCCAAAGATTGTAAATGTTCTATTTCGATGACCTACACTATCGATGTGACTGCACTGGATGCATTTTCCAGACGGACAGAAACAAAGTTTTATATTAATTTTCTGTATATTTTAACAAAAGTGCTAAATGCCAGAGAAGATTATCGAATGGCATATCTATGGAAGAGTGATGAAGTTATTGTGTATGATCGGATTCATCCTACGCAGTACATCTTCCATGAAGATACAGAAACCTGTACGCCTGTTTATACAACTTATCATCCAGCATATAATATTTTTTATGAAGGTTGCGCAGCGGATATCGAAAAAGCCAAGCAATCCCGTCAGTATGGACTCGATATGGAGCATCATCCTAACTGGTTTGATGCATCTTATGTTTCCTGGCTGTCTTATGATGCACTGCACGTGGAACTGCCGGATGGCTATCTCTATTTTATGCCTATTGTGAACTGGGGCAGGTATCGGAAAGAAAATGGCTGTCTTGTGATGCCGGTCAGTGTCAGATTAAACCATGCCGCAGCGGATGGATATCTTTTGGCAAAGGTTTATTTGCTTTTAGCACAAGAAATAGCCGTACTCACATCGTTATAAACTGAATATATCGAAAAATTTTATTTGATTTTATAATACTAGGTATGCAAAAAGACGTTCAATACGAATATTGAACGTCTTTTTGCAATGAGCGGCTTCCTATTTGTTTTGCTGCATCGGCTATTTTATAAAGAGCAATTGTTTTTTACTATTGAAAAAACTCCGGTACGCTAAATAACAGGCGATAAATGAAGCGATGGAAGAGGTAGAAAGAAGCATAAAGGTAACCATGATCTGATATTTTATTGCTTCCATCGGAGAGGATCCGGCTAGAATTAGTCCGGTCATCATACCGGGAAGGGATACGATTCCCAGTGTTTTGGTAGAATCAATCGTTGGCAGCATGCCCGTTTTTATACAGTTGCGTATAATATCAATAGAGGAAGGCAGTATATCGGCACCCAATGAAAGTTTTGTTTCCACTTCGTCTCGTTTGTTTTTAAAATCAGATGCGATTTGCCTATAACATAATCCAAGGGCGACCATAGCATTGCCGATAATCATACCGCTGACAGGAATGATTTGGTATGGTTCATATTCAATTGTTTTTGATACAACAAGAATTGCCAGCGTTACAATGGTTCCAATTGATATAGATAAGAAAGAGATATAAAAACCATTTTTGACATCCTTGCCTCTTTTTGCAGCATTATAGGCTGCATTGAATATCATGAAAATAAGCAGGAGAGTTGTAAAAACAGGGCTTTTTAGACCAAAAATATATTCCAGGACGTATCCTACTATAATAAGTTGAACTACGGCTCGGATAACCCCAATGATGACTTCTTTTTCCAGTTTTAGCTTTTGCCAATAGGAGAAAAAAAGTGTTACAAGTACCAATGAAGATGAAATAAGTAAAGATGTTACACTGATTGCAGTTGAACTGTTCATTTTATAACCTCCAAGGACTTGATTTCGCCGTCTGTTATAGATAAGAGTTTATTCGCATATTTTCTGCTTTGTTCAGGATTATGAGTTACCCATAAAATGGTCATACCTTCTTTATTTAATGTATCAATGACGGCTTCAACAATGTTTGTATTTACCACATCAAGGGCAGAGGTAATTTCATCTAAAAGCAGGATCTCCGGTTTGAATAGTAAACTGCGTATCAGGGCTATCCGTTGTTTTTCTCCGCCGGAAAGATTTTGTACATCTTTATTCAAATAGGCGGTGGTCATATGAAACATAGAAAATAAAGCAGTGATCCTTTTTTGATCTGGATTACTGTTTCGTATGGAGAAAGGGAAATTGATATTTTCCATCACAGTATCACCAAAAAGATAAGGTGTCTGAAAACAGTAGGTAATATTTTTTCTTAACTCCGTTGGCTCATAGGAGGTAAAATTTTTGTTTTTAAAAAGGATACTGCCTTTAGTAGGGCTGATCAAATAGCTGCAAAGTTTAAGAAAAGTGCTTTTGCCGCTGCCGGACGGACCGACAATTGAAATAAAATCATTTTCTTCAATCTGCATAGATATATCGCTAAGAATGGATTTACCTTCATTATCAAAAGATACGTTTTGAAATTCAAGTAATGACAAAATAAACGCCCCCAGACTATTTTTTATTCAGGGTAAATAAAAAATTTTTATGTATGTTTCCAATACTTCTTCAAGTACGTGTGGACGGGGGAATACCGTGGTTTATGTATAATCATATTTTTGTCCAACGGACAATCCCCCTATACTATATGTACGATACTCGTATATATAGTATAGGGGGATTATTGTATTTTATCAATGAAAATAGTAAGCAAATTTTTGATGATTTTTGCGGTTATAGCCGTTATATTGGTGATGAGTCAACATCTGGTTTTATTTGAACAGGTCCATTCCGCCTATTATCAAAATCATAAAAAAGTATTGATTGAAAATATTTTAAGATTTTTTCTTGTTCCGATCAATCGTTTTCTATACTAAGGTAAGTTAAAGATTCAGTTATAGAACAAAAAAACACTAAAAAGAAGCACCAACGGTTTTAAAAATTGATTTGGTATAAAAATGGTAAGGAAATATATGTCGTAATCTGAACTTTTATTAAAATTTGAACATAGGTTGAAACATATTGAAATTTACAAGCTAGTGATAGTCTGGTAAAATAAATGCGTTGGAAATGTTGAATCGCATTAATAATAAAAGTCTTGGTTCAATACGTAATTCATTTATCCGTATGTGTAAAAATTCTGAACGATAAAGAGCCTTACCTGAAAATACAATTTCGAATTGTTTTATTAAAATCGTTGACGGGTATCAAATGGTGGGTGCAGTATATAAGAAGAAGGCGAGCTTTTGATGAATCGACTAAAATGGGCAGTAGTATATGTTCTTTGTGTAGTGACTGTTGGAATTATCGGATTTGCTTGCATTGAACATTTATCATGGCTCGATGCCATCTATGTGACAATTACTACACTTAGTACCGTTGGTTATGGAGATGTTGTTCCAACAACTGTAGCCGGAAAAATATTTACTATTTTTTTTATTGTTTCTGGCGTGGGTACGACAGGGTATATGCTTGTACTAATTTTGGGCATTATTATTGAGGGACATATAAAAGATCAGTTTGGGAGGCGCGCCATGTTACAAAAAATAGCTAAGCTTAGTCAGCATATTATTGTTTGTGGGGCTGGACGAGTCGGAGAGCAAGTAATAGGAGGTTTAAAAAACAGTGCAAGATCGTTTGTGGTAATTGAAATAGATCAGAAGAAAGCGGATTTGCTGCGGGCAGAGAATGTTATGACCATCTGTGGCGATGCCAAGTTGGATAAAGTACTTCAGACCGCAGGGGTTAAAAGAGCAGCAATTTTGGTGTCGGCATTGTCCGATGATGCTGACAATGTATACGTTACTTTATCGGCTAAAAGCCAAAATCAAGATATTATCATTGCGGCACGGGCTGATGAAGAAGAAGCGGAATCTAAGCTGAAACAGGCTGGTGCATCCATGGTCATATCGCCGTCTATTTCGGGGGGAAGACAAATATTGGCCGCTATAGAATATCCACTGGCCTATGATTTTCTTCAAAACATGTTTTATAATCAAAAATTTGATGTGGACATGGCCGAAATACGAGTTTGTGAAAAATCAAACCTTGCGGGAGAACGACTTGCGGATTTTTGGGCTAAAGAAGCTCTTAATTTAACTATCGCCGCCATTAAAAGAAACAATGTCTTTCTTTCCACTTCGATTGAAACTGAAACAATAGCGGCCCATGATATTCTTATTGTGATTGGGCAGCCTGTGTCTATTCAGAAATTGATCACATTGGCAGCAGGGTAAATCAAATGCAGATGTTCAGGACCAAAAGACATACTTACCTATTAAAAGCTTGGATGCCTGGATATACGGCAGCCTTGCCTAACTCTTCTTCGATGCGCAGCAATTGATTATATTTGGCAACGCGTTCACTGCGGTTTGGGGCGCCTGTCTTTATTTGGCATGTATTCAGGGCGACAGCCAGATCGGAGATCGTTGTGTCTTCCGTTTCTCCGGAACGATGGGAAACAATGGCTGTATAACCGGCCTTGTGTGCTTTTTTTATTGCTTCTAGGGTTTCTGAAACGGAACCAATTTGATTTAACTTGATTAAAATAGAATTTGCACAGTGTAATTTAATTCCTTTTTCAAGTCGCTCTGTATTGGTGACAAATAGATCATCTCCTACCAATTGGATTTTTTTCCCCAGCTGTTGTGTCATCCATTGCCAGCCTTCCCAATCCTCCTCGTCCAAACCGTCTTCAAGAGAATAAATAGGGTAGTTACTGCATAATTCCTGCCAGTGTTTGACTAATTCTACAGAGGTAAATGTTTGTCCGCTTTTTGGTAAAATATATTTTCCCTTAGTGTCACTTTTCCATTCGCTGGCGGCAGCATCTATAGCTAAAACAAAATCTTTTTTCGGTTCATAGCCGGCTTTTATTATGGCAGTTAAAATATATTCAATGGCTGCTGTATCACTCTTTAAGTCAGGAGCGAATCCACCTTCGTCACCGACGGAAGTTGTCATTTCTTTTGCTTTCAAGAGAACAGCTAAGGTGTGAAATACTTCAGTGCACCATTGCAAGCCTTCACGAAAGCTGGAAGCTCCTATCGGCATAATCATAAATTCCTGTACATCTACCGTATTTGCAGCATGCACGCCGCCGTTCAATATATTCATCATAGGCACGGGCAGACGGTTGGCATTTATCCCGCCCAGAAAACGATATAGTGGCAGACCTGATGCCGCTGCTGCTGCTCGTGCGCAGGCAATGGAAACGGCAAGAATAGCATTTGCCCCTAACTTAGACTTATCCGTTGTTCCATCAAGGGCTATCATTACGTTATCAATGTTATATATATCGGCTGTATCTAATCCGGACAAGGTGGGAGAAATAATTTCATTGATATGTGTTACTGCTTTAGAAACGCCTTTGCCCATGAATCGGGCGGTATCATTATCTCGCAGCTCTAACGCCTCGAATTTTCCGGTGGAGGCTCCACTGGGAACATCCCCCCGGCCTATGGTGCCATCCACTAGGCAGACTTCGGCTTCCACGGTGGGATTTCCTCGGGAATCAATGATTTCTCTGCCGATTATGTTATCAATTATTGTTTTTTTCATTATAAAACGCCCCTTCTGCTGCAGATGGTTATAAAATGATAACCTTCTTATACAGCTGTTTTTTAGTGTGTTATGTCGCTTTTTACTGTTTATTATATTGTTATAGGTATGTACTTCTATGTTTTTTTAATGATTCCAATAGAATAATGATAGGAATATTATACAGAAAATGAGAAAGAATAACAAGGAACAATAAAAATACAGATGAAAATAAAAGTGATTAAAACAGCGTAATCACGCACTGCCTAGTGTATTGACTATATCAGCATGAAAAATGCTGATATAGTCAATACATAGTGTTAAAAAGATAACAGTAATCATATAATACGTACATGAATATTTTTTTTACTGTTTTGATATGATTGGTGAGCCATGCAATATGATCAGTTATATTAACC
>JALCNL010000065.1 GCA_022649055.1 Megasphaera sp. | reverse complement strand
GTTCCACTATTTTTAACAGGTTCGATCGTAATGGACTCTGCTAAACTGCCACTGGCAGCAAGTGCACCATTATGATAGGTCACGGCAACAGGAGTATACGCTCTTATTTTTTTCCAAATCGTTCCATTTTTATACAATATCATGTCACTGGTTCCGCTGACCGATGTCGAGTTCTGCCCTTCCTTAATCCCGATACATACAACCGGACCTGTACCAGAAGCCAGAACAGAAGCGGTCATACATAAAAAAATAGCTGCCGCTGCAGTCATACGAAGGAGTCTTTGCCGCCACATACCTATACCTCCTGTTAATACATCTATAATTTATCGGTGAAAAAATACATTTAAAAAAACCGTTAAGATAACACTAATAATAATACAGGTCACGACAGGAAAATGAAACGATATATTTCCCTTGGTAAAATTAAGATCGCCCGGCAAATGCCCCAGCAACCGGCTTAAACCGACTTGATCAAGAAACATCCAGCCAAGGCCTGCTGCTATACATAATATACCGATACCAATAAGCATTCTGGCCATACTAACATCTCCTCAAAATAAGGATACGGACGTATCATCGTGTTTCGGCACGGGCAACCCCAGATGCCGGTATGCCGATTCCGTAACGATACGGCCTCGCGGCGTCCGATTCAAAAATCCCATCTGCATAAGAAATGGCTCATACACATCTTCTACGGCATCTACGGATTCGCTGATCGCCGCTGCAATCGTATCAAGACCAACCGGTCCTCCTGAAAACTTCTCGATAATGACTTGCAGCACTCTGCGGTCCGTACGATCTAATCCACAACAGTCCACTTCCAGTCGGTCCAAGGCCGATGACGCTAAGGCATCACTAATGACATGGGAGCCGGATACCTGCGCAAAGTCGCGCACTCTCTTCAGTAACCGATTGGCTATCCGAGGTGTTCCCCGCGAACGACGGGCAATTTCCAGTGCTCCCTGATTATCCACAGCAATATCCAAAATTTCTGCCGTCCGTTTGATAATAAGGACCAAATCTTCCGGTTTATAAAACTCCAAGCGGCAAATAACACCAAACCGATCCCGTAAAGGCGGAGCCAAGCGGCCTACCTGTGTTGTAGCGCCTACCAGCGTAAACGGCGGCAAATCAATACGTACAGAACGTGCGCTGGGTCCCTTGCCGATAACAATATCCAGTGCATAGTCTTCCATTGCCGCATATAATACTTCTTCAACACTATGGGACAACCGATGTATTTCATCTATAAAAAGCAAATCCCGTTCCTGCAAATTTGTTAAAAGAGCAGCTAAATCACCGGGTCTTTCAATCGCCGGGCCGGAAGTGATTCGCAAATTGACTCCCAGTTCATTGGCAATAATTCCTGCCATGGTAGTTTTCCCCAGACCCGGTGGTCCGTAAAGCAGCACATGATCCAATGCCTCTTTGCGTTCCTTGGCCGCCTGAATAAATACCATCAGATTTGCCTTGACTTTGTCCTGCCCAATATATTCTTTAAAATAATGAGGCCGCAAGCTGTATTGCCAAGAATCACCGGCTAGTGCTTCTGTTTCTACAATACGATCTTCCATGTTCTACCTCCCGCTTCCTAAAACACGCAATACTTTTTTAAGCAATTCTTCCACGGTTGTACATTGCTGTACATTTCCTTCTATCGCGGGCAGTACTTCCTGTGAAGAATATCCCAAACTGGTCAGTGCCGCCAATGTTTCTTGTGCAATCCCCTGCGGGACCGCACTATCCATAGGCATGCTGCTAATATTGTCTTCGCGGTCCAGTCTGCCTATTTTATCCTGTAATTCTAAAATCAACCGTTCTGCTGTCTTTTTCCCGATACCGGGGAGTTTAGTAAGGACCGCTATATTCTTCTGCCGTACAGCCATGCGAAAACTGTCGGGACGGATAGCACTCATAATACCCAAGGCAACCTTGGGACCCACTTTATTTACCCCTACCAAAAGCATAAATAAATCATATTCATCCTGGCTCTGAAATCCATAGAGCAGAATTGCATCTTCCCGTACGCTCATATAGGTAAATAACAGCATCTCCCGACCAACCGTCAATTTTTCCATCGTCGACCCAGGAACATATACCCGATAGCCTACTCCATGGACATCCACAAAACAAGAATCGATAAAAATATGAGTCACAACACCTTTTACATACCCTATCATAATTGAACCGTCCTTTTTAAGCTTTGCGAATGATTGGAATATAAAGCATAAATGGCCATCGCTAATCCGTCGGCCGCATCATCGGGCTTGATTTTCTCACGAATACTCAAAAGGCGCATCGTCATATCAATGACTTGTTCCTTCGTAGCCCGCCCGTAACCGGTAACCCCTTGCTTGACCTGCAAAGGAGAAAATTCCAACAAGGTAATACCTGCCTGCTGCGCCGTCAGAAGGATAATGCCGCGGGCTTGTCCTACGGCGATAGCAGTTGTAACATTACGGTTAAAAAACAACTGTTCCACGCCGATGATATCAGGGTGATATGTTTCATATAATCGATTTAAATTGTCATAAATCATGACCAGGCGCTGCCCATCCGTATGTTCCGGCGTCGTCTCGATAACACCGTACGTAACAGGATGCAAACGGCTTCCCTGTGAATCAACGATTCCAAAACCACATCTAGCCGTCCCCGGATCTATTCCCATGGCACGCATACAATTTTCCTCCCTGCAGCAGCTTTATTCTATATCAATATAAAATAAATTATTCACAATAATATATTATACCATGCTAAATCATTTTCGGGCAACCAATGTTTCCTGTTCCCGTCTGCCGTATTATCTCGCAGCAAGGCAGAAACAATGTTTTTTTGTGATACAGCTATAGGCACTATGTTCCTATCTGCATAACAAAAAAAGTGTGCCCATGGCACACTTTTTTGTTTCGCTTATTCAGCTGCAGTGTTAGCTACAACCTGCTTGCCTTTATAAAAACCGCAAGACGGGCATGCGTGATGAGGCAACATTGCTTCGTGGCACTGCGGGCATTCCACATATCCCGGTGCTGTTAATTTCCAGTTGGCACGACGACGGTCGCGACGACATTTCGATAATCTGCGTTTTGGTACTGCCATGTTCTGCACCTCCTTAAAATCATGGTACGTGTATTAGCGATTTGATTTCAGTAATTCACCCAATCTTTCCATTCTCGGGTCAATCCTGTCATCAGGACAACTACAAGGCCCTTCGTTCAGGTTAGCGCCGCACTGCGGGCAAAGCCCTTTGCAATCGGGCCGGCACAAGACCCGCATTGGTTCGCTGAGGACCAAGGTTTCTCTCACTGTCTTCGTCAAATCAATGTATTCTCCGTTATACGGTTCCACATCTTCTGGAAGCACGGCTTCCGTACCATAGACTTCAGACAAGGTTTCCTTCCGATCCACCGATACCGGTGTCAGGCAGCGGCTACAACGGTATATTCCCGAGATTTGGACGGTTCCATGAACAACCAAATGGCATCCATCAAACCAAAACAAACCTTCTACAGCCACATCATGACTCTTCCAAGAAAAAGCAGCTACATCACCGAGAGCGACAGCTGGTTCCCTAAAAGAAAAAGGAAATTTTCTGCCTTCCTCTTTCATTGCTTGTTCTACTTGTAGTTTCATCATTTCTACCTCGACTATACTATTATATCGATACACCCTTGCTTTGTCAATGATTTTTTTCATCTGCCAAACGTTTGCCGCCTAGCTTTTTTGTCCTAAAAATTCCCGCAGCAACGAATTGGCAGGAACAATGGATTGATCAATGACTTCAAAGGGCCATAAAAACATCAATAAACGCTGCGCTTCGTGATAATACGGGTTGTCCGGCGTAATAGATTTTAACAATGGCTCTGCATATGGCTTTAACGCGGCAATTTCATAAGGAAGCGCCGTATTAAAAATTGTATCGGCATCCTCTTGATAGGGATATATATTTTTTTCTTCCCCTTCCCGCACATCGCTCCATATTTCCAACGTCGCATCCGGTCCACGATCCCGAAATTGATGATCCCGTACCATACGGCGCAAAATACGCGTGTCAGACGTTGATATGCGATTATGGTCATTAATGCGAATCTGTGTCAATACCCCTAACGATATTTTTACCTTTTCATAACGCGGCAGCATATACGTCAAGGAATCATTCAATGCGTGCAATCCTTCCACAACGATAGGCTGGCCTTCCTCCAAAACAGTAACTTTGTCATCAAAATGCCGATGTCCCGACACAAAATCAAAATGTGCCAAATGAACGTCATACCCTTGATGAAGAGCATCGATCTGCTGATTAAACAAAGACACATCAATCGCCCGCAGTGATTCAAAATCATAGCTGCCGTCTTTATTTCGCGGTGTATCCTCCCGGTTTAGAAAGTAATCATCCAATGAAATCTGTACCGGCCGCAGTCCTATAACGCGGAGCTGCGTAACCAGACGTTTGCAGAATGTAGTTTTCCCAGCTGAAGAAGGGCCGGCAATAAGCACTACTTTTATTTTGGGGTGCTGATCTACAATAAAATCAGCTAGTTGAGCCAATTTCTTCTCCTGCAGTGCTTCGGCCATATCCACAATATCTTGAATAGATCCTTCTTCGATATATTTATTCAAATCAGACACATATTGGCATCGCACAATCCGTCCCCATTCCTCGGATTCCAAAAATACACGTGCTAATTTGGGAATTTCCATATATTCTGGCAATTCTTCGGGAGCATCTACCTTCGGATATTCTAAAATGACACCGGGAGCATACGAACGTAAATTAAAAATTGTGACATATCCCATATCAGGCAGCAGCGGTCCCATATAATAATCAAAAACCTGTCCGCACTGGTAGGTCATAATATGCTCGATATTTACATGGCTTAACAGATTGGCCTCCCGTTCCATATTGCGGTTCAAACACATGTCCTTAGCCGTTTCCGCACTGACTGTGACTTGCCGGATATCCGCTTTTTGATCCACTAATTCCTGCATGCGCCGTTTTATAGACCGCACATCCTCGACGGTTATCGTATGTCCTATGCTAAGCTCACAATATAACGCTTTTCTCAGTGCATGTTTGACATAGACTTTTCCCATCGGATATAGATCGGCAACCGCTCTGACAAGCAATAAAATAACCGTTCGCTGCATACAATTATTACCTTCTATCGTCGCCAGGGAAAACCATTCCACTGTTCCATCGGTCAGTATCTTTGTTTGCAATCCGACCATCTGGTTATTAAACAAAGCCAGCACAATACGCGCCTTTGAATCTGCACAATGCTGATTGCTGATATTAAGCAGCGTTGTGCCATATTCCACTTCATACACTGCATGATTGGTTATATCTTGGATTTTTATCATATACTCATCTCCAGAAACATGATACGTTTATTATATCAAACTATTCAGGAAAATGTGCCGTTTTCCTTTTTCTGCCGGTAAATGTGCTATAATGAAACCACGTGACAAAAGACCTGTCAGGAAAGAAGGATTTCTATGAAACACCGCATTCCTACTCCGGATATTTCTATCTGGATTGCCTTATGTATCATTATACTATGTTTAGCTGCCGCCGCCTATACATATACGTATATGTATAAAGAAACACCTGATTATTCCTTATCCCACATCATTGCCGCTGCCCAATCCGGTGATGCCCGTACTTTCGAGGAAATGACGGACGAAACAACCATCTCCGGACAGCTGTTTGATGCGATGATCCAAGATACAGACACGGCTGAACAACCATCTGTTCTGCTGCAATTAGCATGGCGGCCGCTGAAGACAGAATTCACAACCAATACGCAAACATATCTGCATGACCGTATCACCGGAGATGTGGATACTCCTTCTTTTAAAAAAGCAGAAGAAGAGATAGACAACCGGCTCCGTACATTCGGGTTTCCCTTATCCATGAAAGGCTGGCATTACGTCTCTTCTTCCTTCAGCCGCCGCGTAGATGACAAAACAGCTGAAATAGATATAACCTTCCATCAAAACCTTCTCAACAAAAATATAACCGGAACTGTCATTCTGACCCGCTATGATAAAAACTGTTGGCATATCACCGGGGTCGCACATGCAGATACGTTTCTCAAAAACCTGCACAGCGCTTATAAAAGTGAATTAACGGCATATAACCAACCGGTTCGGGATAAAATCAACCGCCTTGTTACCCTCAACCGGTTATCCTCTCAGCTGGTCCGCAGCAAAGATCACAAACAAACCTTTCTGCGTCTCCAGTATACACCTGTCATCAAAGGAGATCCGGAAAACATTAAGGATATAGAAGCTGCATATACACTGCAGAGCAGTGATGACAATACACTGCTCTATTATGCCGAGATATCAATCTACCCTAATAAGGCGGAGGCGACACATACCAGCCAGTTTCTCCTGAATCCACTGATTCCTTCTCAATATACAATAATCGGATACTCCGACCTCTCCGCAACAACATCCTCCCTATCAGTTACGGCCATTCATTTTAAAGACGGTACAACGTGGAAATTAGCCAATGCGTTGCCAGAAACATAAACAAGAAAACAGACCGTGTCTGTCATATCGCGGCAGAAAGCAATCTTTTTGAACCTGCTAGGTTCGAAAAGATTGTTTTTTTTACATGCCTACACGTCGGCAGCCAATTGTATCCTGCCATATGTCTCTCCCCTATCGAAATTCCAATATCTTATTTTTAATCCTGGGGTAAAAAATATAAGCGACAATAACGGTTAAAATCATTTCCGGTACAATATAAGAAACATTATATATAGCGGAGTATATCCACGGATTTTGTCCTTTAGGAGCATAGGCTGCAAATATGACCGCCCCGGATATAATGGAAAGCGCACATCGCCCCATGCAAGCCAGCAGCGTTCCCGCCGCTATTTTCCAACAAGCAGACGGTCTGATAAATCCGGCAATTCCCAATATTCCGTACCCCATAAGGTAATCCAATATAATACTCATGGGATGAATCGTAAATTTTAGTCCCAGCAGGAAATGGAACATCCCATATACGACCCCGACTAATATCCCTTTTCGTCCGCCCCAGCGAAAAGCAAAAAAGATAAGCGGAGCCATGCTGGCGGGATGAATAGCCCCCCCTTGCGGCAATTGGAACAAAATAATAAGACTAAGGATATACGTCAAAGCAATGGCCAGGCCGGCTTCCACTATCATGTTAAAACGAGTATGCATCATCAAAAACTTCCTCCCGCTGCATCTTAAGAAACCGCAGCAAACGGTATCCTATCAATCGCGCGGCCGAGAACACAAACACTTCTACGTCTCTATTGACAAGTATGCAGCATATATGTCAATGATTAAATTATAACACATTTAATTGTTTCTCATGAATAAAAGTAGAATATATATATTTTTATGTTTTCTAATATAACTTATATAGTATAAATTATCCAAAAATAAAAGCTGGATCCTATACAAACAGAATCCAGCAAAATACTATATATCATTTGTTATATAATCGATCACAATGAAACCAATATTTTTAAAACAATTTCTTATAGATATAGCGGATATCATCCAAAGACAATTCCTTGCAATTATTCACCAATAACCGTTGCTGCTGACTGCCTGCTTCTACAAGAAAATCGAGATCTTCGGCTTTTACACCTAATTCTTCCAAATTTGTCGGAATATTTACTTTGTCTACAATGTCTTTTATTTCTTCAATAATATAATCTGCTTTGACATTTACGGACTCATTGTATTTTTCCGGATATACGGCATCACAAAGCATCGCAAGCCGATTGGCACAGGCATCCTTATTAAATTCCATGACATGGGCAAAAAGAATGGCATTTGATACACCATGAGCAATATGGTATTTGCCGCCTAATGGGTATGACAATGCATGAACAGCCGTCGTTCCCGACCCGGTAATAGCAATTCCGCCATAAAAAGCACCCATCAGCATTTCCATTTTCGCTTCCATGTTTGCCGCATCAGCATAGGCTTCACGGATATTATGGAAAATTTTGCAAGCACCTTCTTTGGCATATGTATCACTAAGAATCGTTGCTTTTTTGGACGTAAAGCATTCTACTACATGAGCCAACGCATCTACACCGGTCGCAGCAATAATCTTAGGCGGCAGCTGGTTGATCATATCGGCATCCAGTATGACATAGTCGGGAATCATGCAGTTATTCACAATGCCCTGCTTCGATTGTTTTTCCGGAATAGCAACAATAGCATTGCATGTAGCCTCCGAACCAGTGCCGCAGGTCGTAGGAATCATAACCGTTTTAATATATTTTTTAGCAATAGACGGATCTTGCAAAAGATCACGAACGCTATATTCGGCTCCGATTACAATGCTGGCCAGCTTGGAAACATCCATAACGCTGCCGCCGCCTACACCTATAATAAAATCAATGGAAGCACCTTTCGTTTCTTCAATAACTCGTTCTACATCTTGGTACGACGGTTCCGATGCAAGATCATCAATAACAGTGTAACTATTCTTAGAACAAAGTTCTTCAATTCGTTTTGTAAGCCCAGATTCCCGTACCCCCTTATCCGTAAAAATAAGGATAGAACGAACCTGTTCACATTCAATGATTTCCGTAATTTTTTCTATACTTCCTTGCCCAGCATACGTAATGGCCGGAATCGTCAATTGACATTGTTTCATACTATTTCCTCCAAAATTTCTTTTTATTGCGTAATTAAAATGGGAATGACAAATTTTTATATCTGACGTTTCCATTAATAATAGTAACTTGAGGAAGAATCATTTTTTCTCCATCAAATTCCTCTCCCATTCTATTTTTTAAATGAAACGGTCTATCTGCAACACTAAAAATTGTAGCATTAGCAGCTGCACCATTGTCAAGAGTACCAATTCCATCAGGTAAATGATGAATTTTAGCTGGATGATAGGTACAATCCGCAATAACTTCTTCCAACGCCAGGCCTAAATTTAACCACTTTGAAAGTACAACGGGCAATCCCCAGCACATATTGCTAAATATACCGTTTTGTGTTAAATCAGTAGAAATTATGTCTGGCTTAAACCCTTGTGCTATCGCAGGTTGAATCACCTTATAACAATGATTTATGCGTGCATCTGCAGAATCAAAATATACCCCCCGTTTTCTCGCTTCGAATACAGCCTCTTTTACTTTTCCATTTTCATCAATGATAGTACTTCTCTTCCCTTGATAAATATGACAAATAACATCACCGGGCCTCATTTTTGAAACAATTTCTTCCATTGGGCAAGGTGGATTGGTAACATGCAGCGTGATTGGGCAATCCAGTTCATTTGCCAACTCTATTGTTTTATCTAAAACAGTATTCCCAAAACCTTCAACAACTTCAGCCCCATAACGTAATTTTAACCCTCTTGCATGTTTTGAATCTTTCACCATGATATCCCTCAATCTATTAACATCATAATGTTGTGGGTCCACATTCTCGGGATACCGTTCCGTAATTTGGCCTGCCGGAGATACATTAATAGAATAAAAAATATTTAAATAACCTGCATCAACGATATGACTCTTAAAAATCGGCCAAGTAGCAATACCTGAACTACCACCATCAATTGTTGATGTTATTCCCATGGGAATTAATCCTAAATCTGCGGCTAATCCCGGCTCTGTAACATCTTTGAAAATATGTGTATGAGAATCAATCCAACCAGGACTTACATAATACCCATCTGCATCTAGTTCATCGGTTATTGTATATGACGTATTAGAATGATATTCCACAAATTTTCCATTGCGAATTGCTATATTGCCTTTTGCAGATGTACCTTTTTCAGGATTAATTATATTTGCATTTTTAATTAATATGTCTATGCGTTCACCCATTAGACGAACTCCTTTCTTTAACAAAGAATGTTTAACACGTTGAACACGATTTTATTCTCCGACTTTTTTATTGAAATTAATAAATAAGGAAAATAATCCAATGCCTATACCAAAGCAAGCAAATAACAATATTGCCAGAAAATAAGAACCAGTTGAACCTACAATTGCACCAATAATCAATGGAATAATGGCTCCGCCAATATTACCAACACAATTCATGCATCCGCCTACTGTACCTATGTTTTCACGCTGTGCCAATGCCGCCGGCACGGTCCAATACAAACAACCAGACCATTTTTGGAAAAATAACGCCACTGTAATACAAGCTATGGCTCCATATATAGAGTTTGTTTGACTTAATAAAAGCATCGCCGTTCCAGTAGCAACTCCAATTAACAGTAAATTCCCATGCATAATTTTATTATATTTTTCTTTTCCAAACTTACGTTTCAATGTATCCGTAATGGTTCCACCCAATAAACCACCCAATACACTCACACCATAAATAACGAACAAAGCTCCGCCTAATCCTTTAATATCTAAGTGATGCACCGTCGCCAGATACATGGGACCCCATGTCATTAAACCGTATGCAATACAGTTACCACAGGTAAAACCAAAACACATTCCCCAAAAACTTTTATGGGCAAAATATTGTTTTAAATTTACCTTAATTTTTTCTTTTTTATCGTCTTCTTGGTTAGACTTCCATTCTTCTTCTAACGCATTTTTAATATACTCACGTTCTGCCTGATTCACATTTTTATTTGTATCAGGTGTCGTCATCAATTTTCTGCCGCAAATAAGAACGATAAGGGCTGTTAAAATACCAATCGCTACAAGCGCTTCACGCCAGCCATTAAGCCATAATACAAAAAAAGCAACAAGTGGTGCCCCAAACGCATTTCCCAAGGAAGAACCCACATCTACAAGAGCACTGCCACGAGAACGTTCCGTAACAGGAAGCCATATAGATTGTAATTTAGCTCCGGCAGGATAAATCGGTGCTTCTGAAACTCCCAACAACGCTCTAATAAACATAAAAACTTTGCTGCTGCTTATAAACCCTGTTATAATCTGGAAAACGCCCCAGCATAAACCACCAATCAATAAAACCTTACCAGGTTTAAATCTATCACAAAGCCAGCCACAAGGAATTTGCATTAATGCATATCCCCAAAAAAAAGCACTCAATATAGCACCCACTATTTCTGGTGAAAAGTGTAACTCTTCTTGAATTTGCGGCATGCAAACAGATATAACCGCTCTATCAATATAATTAATAGTGCAAATTACAGCCAGCATAATAAAGATTGTCCATCGTGCATTTGTTTTTTTCATCTGTTCCATTTAATACACACCTTCCTTTATAACAAAATAACGTATTCAGCATAATTTTTTCTGTTTAGCACAGCGGTTGCCATACTATTTTTCATACGCATGAATCATTGCTAACGGGGAGCATGGGCGTTTTCAAACAGCGTCAATCATTTCATATCGTCTTTATTTAAATATGAAAGAAAAAATTTACTGAACTAGTGGTGACCATTAAAATATACTGCAATTATTTTTGCCACCGTAAATGATCATACGCTTTAGGATTACAAACTTTGTCCCATTTTTGACCATTGACTATGGCTACAGCTCCTTCGGCTGCCATCGTAGCGACTCCAGAGGCTGCTTCTTGCGTTTGCCCCGCCATATGTGGAGAAACAATAATGTTTTCATGTTTAAACAGAGGATCATTTGGATCTATGGGTTCATGTTCGACAACATCCAAACCAGCGCTATGAATCCAATTTTCAGTCAGTGCTTTATCTAAAGCTGCTTCATCGACAATACCGCCGCGGGCACAATTGATCACAATCGCTGTAGGTTTCATCATCTTTAATTCTGCTTCTCCTATCATCCCCCGTGTTTCCGGTGTCAGCGGTGTATGTACCGAAATAACATCCGATTCTTTAATAATGTCATGTACATCAGCTCTATACCCATAGCCCTGATTTTCTACTACTTCTTCATTAATAAATGGATCATACACAAGGACTTTCATCCCAATGCCTGTCGCCATTTCAGCAAATACGCTGCCAATATGACCATAGCCGACAAGACCCAGCGTTTTGCCAAATAATTCATACGCCTTATACGCACTGCGAACAGCAAAATTTCCTTTTCGCATTTCAATATCACTATGCAACATATCCTTGGCACAAGCAAACATCATAGCCATAGAATGCTCTGCCACTGAACGTGTATTGGCTCCCGGCGCAATAACTACCGGTATTCCCAATTCAGTAGCTCCTTTTACATCGACATTATCGACTCCCACACCGGGGCGAGCTATAACCTTAAGATTCGGACATTGTTCCATAGTCGCTTTATCGATATGCCCAATACGTATAATGACTCCATCTGCATCTTTTAATTCCGGCAACATATCTTCCGGTTCACCGCTATTAGTAATAACTACATCGACACCTGCTTTTTCTAATACAGCCATTCCATCATCATGTAGTCTATGGGAAATAACAATTTTTGCCATAATTCATAAACCTCCTAAGCATTAATACAATTTAAAAATTTCTTCAAGCGCAGCTTTGATAGCTGGATCAGTACAGTTTGACGGCTGACGGGCCGGTCCTACATGATAGCCCCGCATATTGACTGCCAATTTAACAACGGAATTCGGATTTCCCATCTGCATCACGTTGCGGAACGGACGAATCTTCTTCTGGGCTTCGTTTGCTTTTTCAATATTTCCTTCTTTCCAATACGTGTAAATGCTGACCATCAGTTCCGGGAAAACATTGGAACATCCGGATATAGCTCCGCTGCCGCCAGCCAATAAGGCCCAAAGAATAAGAGAATCGCTGCCAGCTAATACATTCAAACGCGGATTCGTATTTTCAATATATTTCAGCATAGTATCAAAATTACCGCTGGAATCTTTAATTCCGATGATATTCTGGAATTTCGCCAAGGTTTTAACTGTTTTATATTCAATGGAATTACCGGTACGAGCGGGTATATTATACATAAGAATAGGCATATCTACACTTTTTGCGATTTCACTATAATGTGTAATAATATCTGCTTGAGAGGCTTTTACAAAATACGGGGTAATAATAGAAAGGCAATCTACCTGCATAGATTTCGCTGCTTTTGATAATTCAATCGTTTCTTTGGTCGTAACACAGCCAGTACCGGCATATACAGGTACGCGCCCGTTGACAGCTTCTACTGCCGCTTCGATGATTTCCAGCTTTTCTTTCATAGAGAAAGCATAAAATTCACCATTTGTACCTAAGGGAAAAATGCCGCTGACCCCTGCCTCAATCAAATGATCGATAAAAGTGGCATATTCCGCCTTATTGAATTCTTCTTTTTCATTTAATGCTGTTACTAC
>JALCNL010000064.1 GCA_022649055.1 Megasphaera sp. | reverse complement strand
TCCAAAAATTCTTTGATTCCATCATTGGCCGATACAGCACAAATCATAAAGAAACGCTTCATCGCCTCATTTGTAGATCTGCTTTTTGCTTTTACCATATTAATCCCAGGCTGCACTTCTCCATCCCTACTAATCGAAGTAAATCTTAATATAAAATTACAAATCTAAACTTAGCAGACTAATAATTACTCATCAATTTCTAAAATTTACTATTTTGGCAAATAAAAAATCAAAAAAGGTAACTAAAATATTATTCATAAAATTATTGATAATCTAATTTTTAGCTATTATAAAATATCCATATAAAAGTTTAAAGAACTTGCAGTGTATAATTAACAGCTCCAAGTCCTTTAAACTTACATTTTTAATTTCTCTTCAATTTTTTCGTGACAAGAACAATAGTTTATTTTAACATACTTATTGTTTCATAAAACATTATTCATAAAATTTAGGTGCTAAATTCAATGTTTTAAAAAATTCATAATCATGAGCAAATATAACTTTTGCATTATATTTTTTTTGTAACTTTCTAACTTTTTCAATAGATTTAAAGAAAGCAATACTATCATATAAAAAACCACTCATTTTAGCTGGTGGACCATATATAGCACTTGTATAGACACAATCTTGTGGTAAAATAACAGTTTGCTTTTCTAAATGAACTACTACACCTAATAAATTAGGTGTGTGACCAGGTAAGCATAATACTTCGATTCCAGGAGCAATCTCAAAGTCTTCATCAATCAAATGATATTGTTTAACTGGTGCTTCCAAATCCCCTTTAATATAACCTCCATGTGTTTCTGGATCAGGGTTTTGATGAACCATAACTAAACCTTGCATATAATCTTGCTTTGGAACATATACATCTGCATGTGGAAATAAATTAATATTACCTGCATGATCTAAATGCATATGAGATAAAATAACAGTTTTAATATCCTTTGGTTTAACACCACAAAGGGCCAATTGATTTTCTAATCTTTCATCCTTCGTTTGATATAGAGGATAAACTTCTTGCATAACCTTTTGCCAATATCCATTCATGGCATTGGGATTACTACCCGTGTCATAAAGGATGTATCCATGCCCTGTATCAATTAAAAATGCCATAACAGGTAATTTAATCCATTTGTTTTGTACATGAGGATTGCTTTTAGTGCCAATTACAGAACATCCCACAACACCATTTTCGTCTGTTTCTAAATATCCAGTATTAAGTATGTATAGTTTCATAATGAACATTTTCCCTTCTTTATAATATTTTAGACATATTATTTATTATTTTTCAAATTTACAGTGAAACCGTATTTCAAATTCTTTAATAAGAGATGCTCGGAAATCAGGATGTGCAATATGAATCAACGCTGTAGCCCGCTGCTTCAAGGTCTTCCCTTTTAAGGAAGCAATTCCAAACTCTGTAACTATATAGTCCACATCATTACGCGATGTAGTAACAGCTGCACCAGAATCTAAACTGGCACAAATCTTGGAAACTTTACCATGACCTGCGGTAGAAGGCATTGCAATAATAGCTTTGCCACCTTTTGCACGTGCCGCCCCGCGAACAAAATCAACTTGGCCACCCACGCCGCTGAACTGACGAGAACCTATCATTTCTGCATTAACCTGTCCCATAAGATCTACTTGCATTGCCGAATTAATGCTGATAATATGATCAATCTGAGAAACAACAAACGGATCATTTGTATAATCCACCGGTTTAATCAGTACATCCGGATTATGATCCACAAAATCATACAATTTTTTGGTTCCCATTAAAAAACAAGATACAAATTTACCTGTATCAATAGTCTTTCTTGCATTTGTAACAACACCTTTGTTGGCCAAATCCACTACACCGTCAGAAAACATTTCCGAATGAATCCCCAAATCTTTCTTATCTCCCAAGAAAGATAACACGGCATCAGGTATAGCTCCAATTCCGAGCTGCAATGTATCACCGTCTTGAATCAAAGAGGCTACATATTCACCAATCTTTTTTTCTGTTTCGCCAATTTTAGGCGGCTGTAATTCGATAAGAGGTTCATCACAAGGAATAATATAATCAATATCCTTGATATTAATGCTGTTGCCATAAGTAAACGGCATATTTTTATTAATTTGAGCTATTTTCAGTTTCGCAGCTTCTGCAGCAGGTTGTGTGTAATCACAAGAAATACCAAAACTGCAATTACCTTCTTCATCTGGTTCCGACAGTTGCAGTAAGACTACATCCATGGGAATGATGCCTTCTCTGAAAAATTTAGGTACCTCATGGAAAAATACCGGAGTAAAATCAGCGCGGCCTTCTTCCACAGCTTTACGTGTAGATCCACCAACAAATAATGCATTATGATGAAAATGTTTTTCCATACCAGGTTGGCAATAAGGAGCCGTCCCCATAGCAACCATATGCAAAATTTCGACATTTTCCAAACGTTCCGCTTGTGCTACAAGCGCATTAGTTAAACATTGCGATTCCCCACAAGCATGTGTAAATACAACTTTATCACCCGATTGAATATGACTAATAGCATCTTCTGCTGTCACAATTTTTTCAGGATATACACTTTTCCAGTCTTTCACAAAGCACACCTTCCTTTTTTGTGCGTATATGCAGCAACTGCAGGAAAAAGGAGCTGTGACCTGCAGCTGCTTCCATATTAACGCGATAGGATCAAATGAAATAATAATCGTGTAAGCAAGGATTATTCTTCAATCTGAGCAATGGCTTTTGCCAATTGTTTCTTCATTTTCAAGTTGCCTTGACGAGAAATCATAATCCGTTGTGCCTGCGGCGAACCAGCACCATGCATGGATTCTGTACGATAGCCGACTGCAGCAGTTCCAAGGCAGAGATTTTCAATCAAACGTAAAATCTTCAAACGATTTTCTGTACTCACAACATTGACACCGCGAAGGTATTTATCAACATATGGTCCCAGTTTCGGATCTTTCAGGTCTTTTTCAGAAGGGGCCGTTACCATGAGGCCACCGGCAATATCTTCTGCCAGACGTACGATTTCATACGGAAAACGAGTTACGTTTTGTTTACATACATTAGCCAATAAAAGATCAATCAGATAATTGCCGGCTTCTGTCTTCGTTCCCAATGCAGAACAAGCGATACCGCAGGCAAACAAGGTTTCATTTAAATGCTGCATTTCAATAATCTTGTCTTTAATATGGGAAGCCTTTGGACAGCCGTTGTAATCAGCAGCCACAGCGGCAGCACCAATCAACACATCGCCTACGCCAACTTTACATCCGCCATAAGATTGACGATGATAGCCAGCAAAACGTTCTACCAAGGAACCTGCAAATTCATATTCTCCGTTAAGGAAAATTCTGTCATTCGGGATAAATACATCTTCAAAAATTACCAGTGCTTCTGTGCCGCCAAACTGCGGATTACCGGTATCCATTTTAGCACCTTCTAATTTTCTGGTGTCGCAGGACTGACGGCCGACAATCATAAAAATACCTTCGGCATCCGTCGGGCAGGCAAAGGATACCGCATAATCCTTATCATCTTCACCCATGGCAATCGTAGGCATTACGATAACTTCGTGGGAATTGATAAAACCGGTTTGATGTGCCTTGGCACCACGTACAACAATCCCGTCTGCCTTGCGTTCTACAACGCGAAGGAACAAATCCGGATCAGCCTGCGCGTGAGGAGCAAGGCCGCGGTCCCCCTTCGGGTCCGTCATCGCTCCATCAACGGTAAGGTCATTATTCTGCACGTATTTAAGGAAGTTCATGAAGTTTTCATGATAATGCGTCCCGTATTTTTTATCCGTATCATAGGTAACAGAGAATTCAGCATTAAATGCATCCATACCAACACAACGCTGGAAGCAAGCAGCTGTTTTATCTCCACAAAGACGCTGCATTTTAACTTTATTCATCAAATCTTCCGTGCTTTGGTGGATATGAGTAAAACGGTTGACCTTTTCGCCTGTATACGGAGAAGTAACTGTCATTAAATCTTCATATTCCGGAAGCTGTGCCAAATCATAGGTCATCTTTACAGAGTTTAACGATGGACGGAGAATCGGGTCGTCTACGGGACATTCTACTTTTTTACCAAACATATACACCCGCAAATTCAATTTTCTCATACTTTCGACGTACTGTTCACCTGTCATTAATGCCATAATAAATCATCCTTTCTACTTCTAAATAACTATTAATTTTCCACACAAGAGTGCGTTTGTCCTTCATAGAGCAAAATACGTGCCAAGCAACCCTGATTCATTTACTTTAAGGAATAAATATGATGACTTTTTATTGCAAGCAACATGCATGTATGCTGAATTGTCTTTTTTTTTAAAAAAATACTTTTATTTTGTTGCATGTGAAAATCGCCACAATTCAAATCCTCATATTCTATTAAAAACATTTATTTTGTTGCATATTTGAAACACATTTTAATATTTTAGATTCATTTTTGCAACAAAAGGTTCGTTTGATACAATATTATTCGTATGTTTACACTTTTTTCTCATCTAGCATGAGATTACTTCCTCTTATATCAAACGAAAACATTTGTTCAAATTAACACAATCTCATCAGGTATTACCTTATATTTTACAAATCGTTATATTATTATTTTTACTATAAAATTTTTATTCTCTTTTTCTTGGCATGAATATTGCTATATATTATATTTAGAATACAATACTAGTTAGTATATTCTAAAGGATGTGAAACCATGTCAAAAATAACTTTTCAAGAAATTGAAACTATTTTGGAAAATGAAGTTCGTCCAACTTTAGCCGAACATCACGGGGATGTCTGTATCGTTGATTATTCCAACAATGTTTTACGAGTTCGTTTAACCGGACAGTGCAGCGGTTGTCCCTCTGCATTATCCACGACGGAAGAAATCATTGCATCAAAGGTAAAAGAACATCTGCCACAAATCAAAGACGTTATTTTAGTTACCGGTGTCAGTGATGATCTACTAGCACAAGCAAAAGCACTAATGAATCATAAAAAAAATATATAGGAGATTCTTATGAAAATTGGCATAAAATATTGCGGTGGCTGTAACAGTCGGTATGATCGAGCGCGAGAAATAAAAAAACTTATTAAACAATTTCCCCAACACACATTTGTCTATGATACGCCAGATACAAAAATATGTGATGTGTGGCTGATTGTTTGTGGGTGTGTTTCCTGCTGCGTTGCAACAGATAACTTGATCGCTACAAAAAAAAAGTTTATTTTGTATTTACCGCGTGATTTCGCTACTGTTGTTGCATATTTGAAACAATCAGAAGAAATCCCGCAAATCCAACAAAAAAAACTGCTTCATCTGGGTGATACTGCTTCCATGACAAAACAATTTACCACTGACGATATCACAAATTTTGCCAAATTAACCGGTGATTACGGTAAAATTCACATAGATGCAGAATTTGCCGCTCATTATGGATTCGGCCGTCCTGTAATCCATGGAATACTGACGGGAAGTCTCATTTCTTCCGTAATGGCTATGCAGCTCCCTGGAGATGGCACTATCCTCATGGATGAAAATATACGATTTATTTTGCCCGTATATCCTGGGGATATAATAACTGCCACCGTGCTATTAAGTACTGTAAAAGAAAATAAGAGATTTTATGTCGGAGAACTAACGGGACGCTGCAAAAATCAAAAGGATGAAGTAGTTGCCGAAGGAACCTGTCATCAAATGATGATGAAAAATTTGTTTATTATCGGTTAACTACGTCGTACACAAAAAATACAACAAAGGATATGGTGTTAAAAATGACAAATTTAGAAAAATACGATAAATTATTTATGGACAATTTCAAACTAACAAAAGAGCAATTACCCGGTTTAAAATACAGGTCCATTAAATTATGGGATTCAATGGGACATATGCAGTTAATGGAAGAAATGGAGGATATTTTTGATATTTCATTAGATACCCCTGATGTATTATCTTTCAGTTCTTATGAAAAAGGGCTGGATATTCTCCGAAACTATGGCGTTGATATCTAATGAATACACATGTAGCATTCAATCCAGTCCGCATCATTGATCCTATAACAAACAGCAATTGCTACATAATAAAAGAAGATGCTCATGTCCTTATTATTGATCCCAACAATTTTTCATTAATTAACGCTTACTTAAAAGCACATCAATTACATCCTGAATATGTTTTACTTACTCACGAACATTGCGATCATATTTCAGGTCTTAATGAACTGCGTCAGTATTATTCTTTTAAAGTTATCGCCCAAGCTGCCTGCAGCTTGGGTATTCAGGATAAAACGCTAAATATGACTCGCATAATGGAAACATATCTATATTTTAAGAGTAACGGAACTGTTCTTACCCCCTATCCAAAATTCACTTGTAAACCTGCCGAACTAACTTTTAACGAAACATATTATTGGCATTGGCTTACCCATCAGTTTACATTTCTTCATACACCTGGTCATACCCCTGGCAGTACATGCATACTTGTCAACAATACTGTTTTATTTTCCGGTGATTATTTTATTCCCGGCGAAGAGGTCATTACCCGTCTACCCGGCGGTAATGCAGATATATATGAAAGAATTGGCAAAAACATTTTACGCACTCTGCCGGAAAACATGCAAGTATATCCCGGACATGGAAATACCTTCCTCCTGACAAAAGAGGTGAAGCAACATTATGGATTATAGCGAATGGTTATCACATGAACCATACTCGTGGTCACAAAAAGAAAAAGAAGCTCATTATCTTCCTTATTTTAAGGAGCTAACCGCTTATCATAGACTACATTGTCCTTCCTATGGCAAAGTTCTAGATATGCTGGCCTATGAGCAGCATACTGTTAAATCTATTGACCAAATACCCATGCTGCCTATTTCTCTGTTTAAACAAATGTCTTTAAAAAGCATTCCCGATGACGAGATTTTCAAAACTCTTGTTTCTTCGGGCACAACAGGGCAGGCTGTCTCAAAAATATTCTTGGACAAAGTTACTGCACAAAACCAACAACTCACCTTATTAAAAATTGTCACTTCCTTTCTCGATAAATCAAGACTTCCCATGCTTATCATTGATACTCCGTCTACTTTAAAAAGCCGGGAAAAATTCACAGCGCGCGGTGCTGCTATATTAGGATTTTCTATATTTGCCAAACATCGTTACTATGCCTTAGATGATACAATGCATGTAAATATAGAAGTACTGAAAGAATGCCTAAAAAAAAGCGCAGGAAAGCCTATCCTTATTTTTGGTTTTACTTTTATGATATGGAAATATTTTTGTCAGGCATTGGAAAAAGCCCATATGTCCTTTGACTTTTCTAATGCTTTTGTCTTACACGGCGGCGGCTGGAAAAAAATGCAGGATCAAGCGGTATCCCCAACCATTTTCAGAAAAAAATTATTAGAGCAGTTTGGTATTTCACACGTGCATAATTATTATGGTATGGCAGAACAAACTGGCTGTATATATATGGAATGCGAATACGGTCATCTCCATGCCAGCATTTTTTCTGATATTATTATAAGAAAAGCTGCTGATTTTTCTGTTTGCCCCATAGGAATCCCGGGAATTATCCAAGTATTATCACCTATGGCTGTGTCCTATCCGGGACATTCTCTCTTGACTGAAGATATAGGCACTTTACTAGGTATAGATGATTGTCCCTGTGGTCGAAAGGGAAAATATTTTTCTGTAGATGGACGAATCCCGGCAGCGGAAATAAGGGGGTGCAGCGATACGTATGGACAATAATATACAAATACTAGTCGGTATAATACCGGAGCATGCTCATCCATTACCGTTATTTTCGCCAATAGTACTTGATTTCTTATATGCTCTTAGCCATGAAATCCGGCAAACACCTGAATTATATACAAATAAAGATATAGCAGCTTTTTCTTTTTGGCTTCGCCGCAAACACATTTACTCTTTTCAAAAATTAACACCTACCCATCCTCAACGAGTTGGACGGGGAATTATATTTCATATTGCCCCCACCAATATTCCCATTATGTTTGCCTATAGTCTTGTTATATCCTTATTAGCCGGGAATAATAATATCGTACGTATTTCTCCCCGTATTATACCGTCCATGTCTCCATTGATTACACTTATAAGAAAACTTTGGAGCAAAAAAGACTTCCAAATATTAAAAAATTCCAATGCCTTAATTACATACAAACGAAGCTCTTCTATCACACATTATCTCAGTTCTATATGCGATGGAAGAATCATTTGGGGCGGGAATGATACAATAAATGAGATTAGAAAATCGCAACTATCACCGCAAGCTTTAGATTTAGCTTTTGCTGACCGTTATTCTCTTGCTCTATTTGATGCAGAGACAATTCAACAGTGCAATGACGAAGAACTAAAAAAATGGGCTCATTATTTTTACAATGATACCTATGATATGGATCAAAATGCCTGTTCCAGTCCTAAACTTATTTTATGGATAGATCCTTCCGGAAAAAATATACAGCAAATTCAAACCCGCTGGTGGAATGAAGTCTATCGCGCCGCTATCAACTACGAACTAGCCCCCATAAAAGTTAGTCGAAAATATACAGATTTATGGACTTATAGTATGACTTATCCAGAAATAGATTATATAAATCAATGGAACAATCTATTATATGTATATACCCTATCTACACTACCCGCCGACATAACAAAATTATCCGGAACATTCGGACAATTCTTTCAATTTACATTACCATCCATGCTAGATTGCTTGCCTCTATTCTCTAAAAAAATACAAACTATCTCCACCTTGGGAATTGACGCTCCCACACTACGGACTTATATGATTCAATCCGGAGTGCTTGGAGGTGACCGGATCGTATCTATTGGCGAAGCCATGAATATGCACATACAATGGGATGGCATCAATATCTTGGAATATCTTTCAAGACTTATTGGATAGGAGGTACTGTTATGTGTTTTTTTGACAAAAATCCGAATTTTTCAAATCATGTATTATTTGTAGATAATACAGGACATTCTGTTACTTATCAAGATTGGTATTATCATGCACAAAAATTAAAAGCATTGATTCCCCGACGTTCGCTGGCAGTTATTTTATGTCATAATGGTATCGGCTCCGCTTTATCCTATCTAAGCTGTCTGCAAAATCATATTGTGCCTTTATTATTAGATAGTCAAATGGATAGAGACCTATGCCAGCAGTTATTGACAATTTACAGCCCCAATTATATATTTAAATCACTTAATGCTGCGCAAGCAGGCGAAGTTCCCATATATATAATAGAATCGTACGGTCTCTTTAACTATTCTGATAAAAAACACGATATATATCCTGAACTTGCTTTACTATTAACGACCTCAGGCAGTACAGGAAGTCCCAAACTAGTTCGACAAAGTTATGCAAACATCCAATCTAATGCAATGTCTATCTCTTCCTATCTAAAACTGAACGATAAAGAACGTCCAGTTTCTTCATTGCCGATGCATTACACCTTTGGTTTGTCTGTAATAAACAGCCATATATTGGTCGGTGCTACCGTATATCTGACAGAATTAACTATTTTTGATGCTGCTTTTTGGGATTTTTGCAAAAAAAAGAAAATAACATCTATAGCTGGAGTTCCTTTTACTTATGAATGTCTAAAAAGAATCCGTTTTTTTAATATGACATTGCCAAATCTTCAATTGATGATCCAAGCAGGAGGTAAGTTGTCAAAAACATTACAACAGCAATATGCTGAATTTGCCTGCCGTACACATAAACGGTTTATTGTCATGTACGGACAAACAGAAGCTACCGCCCGTATGTCATATCTCCCGGAAGAATACAGCGTATCCAAAATTGGCAGTATCGGTATTGCCATACCTGGGGGAGCATTTCATATCATGGAAAATGCTCACACAGAAATTTTTGATCCAAATATACAAGGTGAATTATGTTACGACGGTCCGAATGTAACGTTGGGATATGCACAATCTATCGATGATCTGAAATTAGGAGATGAACGTCATGGACGTTTATGGACAGGGGATATCGCGTATAAGGATAGTGATGGATTTTATTACATTGCGGGACGAAAAAAACGTTTTCTCAAAATAATGGGAAAACGCGTTAATATGGATGAAATAGAACAACTATTTAAAAACACGTATACATCTTATGATTTTGCCTGTACCGGCGTAGATGAAGACTTGCGTATTTTCACAACAGCTCCACAAGATTTATTGGAAGAGTGTTCTGATTTTCTCCTAAAAAAAACAGGACTCCATCCAGCGACTTTTACAATTACCACCATAGATGCTATTCCGAAAAATTCTTCCGGGAAAACACAATATACTATGTTGAAATCACTCGCAAAATTATAGGTCTGCCATGAAACTAGAAAATTCACTCTATCAGGAACAAGCTCAGCAATTGTCGGTATTTCAGCTTCAATCACTGCAACTTTTGGCACTTTCTAACAAAGACCTTCAAGATACTCTACAAAAAGAATACACCGAGAATCCTTTTATGGATTATACTCCTTCAAGTTCGGGAAAAGAAGCTGTAAAGGATGCCCTTCAATTCACTGCTGCTCCAGATGAAAACATTGTAAAAAACTTCATATTGGATCAATTAAACCCAGAAATATACTCACATGGTGAATGGGCCCTTCTCACCTATTTAGCCGAAAACGTTGATGAATATGGATTTCTTGATATAAAAGGTCTTACGACACGGCTTGCGTTACCCTCTAATTTACTTGCAAAGTGCGTAAAACACCTACAAAGTCTTAATCCTCCCGGCATTTGCACTGTTTCTGTACAAGAATGCTTAAAAGAACAACTGCGCCGCAAAAAAAAGCTAACTCACGTTTTACAGTTTATTATAGACAACCATTTGGCCGATATTGGCAAAAATAACATAAAACATATTGCAGCGACTACAAACTTATCCAGAGATCAAGTACTGCCATTGATAAGAATAATCCGTTCACTCCGTCCGCATCCGTTGGAGGGTTTTTCAGCAAAATCTGCTAATTTTATTATTCCCGATGTTGTTATTCAAAAAGATAATGCCGAGATACAAATTTTTCTCAACGATACCTGGATGGGTTCTTATTCTATAAGCGATTATTATATTGGATTAATGAAATCCGCACAAGATCCGGAAGTAAAAGCATATTTCCAGCGTAAATATTATCGTTGCTATATGATGCTGCGCAATTTGGAACAACGCCGCAACACGTTATTATTATTAAGTCAGGCTGTTTGGGAATGGCAATTCGACTTTTTCGTAAAACAACAGCCTCTCAAGCCCATGACACTTCACGATATTGCCAGTAAAACAAAGGTACATAGTTCCACTGTTTGCCGAGCAATCAAAGACAAATACCTGCAAACACCAGTCGGAACAATTGCATTTAAGCAATTATTTCAAAGAGGTATAAAACGTGATACGGTTTGTATTTCTCAATCAGATATAAAAAAAAGATTAGCACATATTATTTCTCAAGAAAATCCGTCTTCTCCGTTAAGTGATGCCGAATTAGCCGGTAAATTATCAGAAGAGTGCCGTCTTTCGCTGTCTCGCAGAGTAATTTCTAAATATAGGGAATCTTTGCATATTGCGAATTCGTATAACAGAAAATTGTAAATATAGTCAAACCGGGTTTGTTTCCCTTCAATTTTTTTTTAATTTATGTTAGATTAACAGTATGTATTTTAGCTGTAAGATATAAAAACTCATAATAGTTCTACAAAGACGTTGGAGGCAGGTATGACAAAAAAAATATCCATGTTTTCCACTGTATCAGAAGCAGCTGAGCGGTTAAACGAAATTATTGAACACTCTTTTGACGGCATTTATATTACAGACGGTAAAGCAAATACCATCAAAATCAATCATGCCTATGAAGAAATTACCGGGTTAAAAAAAGAAGAAGTGATGGGGAAAAACATGGATGACCTTGTCCATAATAAAATTATTTCTCGTTCTGGTTCCTTAATTGTATTAAAAACAAAAAAACCGGTCACACTGCAGCAGCATTTTAAAACAGGGAAACAAGCCCTCATCACCAGTTCACCTATATTTGATAAATCGGGTAAATTGGTAATGATCGTAACCAATGTACGTGATTTAACGGAAATATATAATTTAAAACAAGAAGTATTAGAAAAAACAGAAGCCATGGAAAGACTGCGATTGGAATTAAACCATATCCAAGAATGTCCTGGAGAAGAAGACCTTATTATAACGGATGATGTAGCATTGGCCGCACTATTGCTGGCAAAACGGGTAGCACCTATGGACACAACCGTAATGCTGCTGGGGGAAACAGGTGTGGGTAAAGAAGTCATGGCAAAATATGTGTTTCACCATAGTTTACGTTCAAACAGCAGTTTTATCAAAGTAAATTGCGGCGCCATTCCGGAAAACCTGATCGAAAGTGAGTTATTCGGATATGAAAAAGGTGCTTTTACCGGCGCAAATAAAACTGGTAAAATAGGTTTATTCGAGCTGGCCAATAATGGTACTTTGTTTCTCGACGAAGTAGGTGAACTGCCAAAAGAAATGCAGGTAAAATTGTTGCGAGCCTTACAAGAACAAGAAATTATCCGCGTCGGCGGTGTTACTCCTATTAAAATCAATACCCGCATTATTGCGGCTACTAATCGAAACTTAGAAGAAATGGTTCAACAAAAACTTTTCAGAGAGGATTTATACTATAGACTTACCGTATTTCCTATCTATATTCCCCCATTACGGACAAGGCCTAAGGATATTACACCTCTTGCCGAATCTTTTCTAAAAAAATTAAACCGAAAATATAATTTCAAAAAATATTTTTCTAATGTATCTATTACACTGTTAAATGAATATGACTGGCCAGGAAATATCCGCGAATTGAAAAATATCGTTGAACGGGCCGTCATCATAAGCTCCGGTGACGAAATTAAACCAGAAGATCTCCATATACGGCAAAAAACTGGATTAAATACGGAAACAATAGGTACCATTATTACGGTGCGTGATGAAGAAAATACCCCCGAACATATATCTATATTTCCTGAATCAGGAGATCTAAAAATTATGTTGGAAAATATTGAACATCATTATTTAGAACAAGCTTACGAAAAATATGGCAATGTACGCGATGCCGCCAAAAGTTTAGGTCTTACGCCATCCACATTTGTCAGAAAACGTCAGCGATTTATAAAAAACAGTTGATTGGTATAAGGAGGTCATGCAATTGAATAAAATTACAAAAATTAAAGCCGTATACTTTAGTCCAACGGGTACCACCAAAAAAACAGTAACTACTATAGCTGCAACTTTGGCAGAAAAACTGAACATTTCTTGGAAAATGGATGATTTTACGTTGCCTCCACGCCGTAAAACTCCCCTGGTATTTAAAAAAAACGAGCTAATTGTTTTCGGTGTTCCCGTCTACGCAGGTCGGGTTCCCAATATCATTATCAAATATATTGC
>JALCNL010000063.1 GCA_022649055.1 Megasphaera sp. | reverse complement strand
TTGGTATTTTGGCAGGTATCGCTAATTCATTTTTAGATGCCGGTACTTATCCTGCCTTGATTGAAGCATACCCAGATAGTGCTTCTACCGCAACGGTTCTTTTAAAAGCCTTTATCTCTGCCGGTCAATTTCTACTTCCTTTGTTCATCGGTTTCCTTATCAGCACCGGTGCTTGGTACGGCTGGTCCTTTATCATTGCAGCGGCTATTCTTCTTATCAATCTGCCGCTCATCATGAAATATTCTTTCCCATCGATGAATCCGGTTAAGGAAGCGGAAGGTATGTCCACAAAACTTGCAAGCTGGATTCCAAAGTCAAAATGGTATTTGGAAGGTATCTGCTTTGTTATTTACGGATATATTTCTCAAGCTACATTTTATTTGATTAGCCAGTGGCTCACAAAATACGGCGCTTCCGTTGCCCAGATGACAGATATTGCTTCTCGTGCACTTATGAGCTATTATAGTATTGGTTCTTTATGCTGTGTATTTTTCACCGCATTTATTACAAAAAAGGGCATCCGTCCTATTACCCTTCTCGTTGTCTATACTTTTATTTCCACCATATCGATCTCCGGTCTGTACTTCATACCGTCCGGTTCTCTTGCTCCGATACTCTCCTTTATAGTAGGTTTCTCGGCTGCCGGCGGAGTTATGCAGCTTGGTCTTGTAATGATGACTGAAATGTTCCCGAAAGGCAAAGGAACCATGACGGGTATATTCTATACAACAGGCAGTATCGCCTCTTTCACTATTCCCGTTATTACTGGATATATGGCAGACAGTGGTATTAACAGCATTATGGGACTTGATGCAGCCATCGCTTTAGCCGGTTTTGTTGTCGCTTGTATCATCTATATCCGCTATAATCGTGTTATGAAAGAAAAACCAGCAGAAAATCAAATTGCTGCTTAACTTCAAATATTGTGTTTTACAATCATCCCGGAGGTCAGAATGATTAAAATTGGTAATGTTACACTAGATAATGGTATTCCTAAAATCTGCGTCCCTATTGTAGGCCGCACTGTAGACGAATTACAACAGGAATGCAGATATCTGCAAGATAAAATTTATGATGTCGTTGAATTGCGCATTGATTTTCTAAAAACAGTAACCGATTTGAATTCGGTCAACGAAGCTATCACAGCCGTCCGTAACGAACTGCCCAACAGCGCTATCCTTTTTACCTTCCGTACAAAGGATGAAGGCGGTGAAACGGCCGTACCAGAATCATTCTATTTTGAATTGATTCAGTACGCCATTCAGTCCGGCAAAATCAATGCCGTCGATGTAGAATACTTCCGCAATCCCGATAGTATTCAATCGATTATTGCTCTTGCAAAAAAAGCAGGTGTAACTGTCATCATGAGTAATCATGATTTTGATAAGACACCCTCTTTCGACGAAATAACAACACGTCTCATCGGTATGAAAAAGCTAGGTGCTGATGTTGCAAAATTAGCTTGTATGCCTAAGTCTGCGAAAGATGTATTGACGCTGCTCAGTGCTACAGAAGCTGTAAAATCGCAGTACCCTGATGAACCCCTCATTACGATGTCCATGGGTAAATTGGGTACGATCAGCCGCATCAGCGGTGAAATATTCGGTTCTGCTTTAACATTTGGTTCCGCAAAAAAATCGTCTGCTCCCGGTCAATTGGAAGTGACGACGCTCCAAAAAATTTTGCGGACTCTCCACTAATTCCATAATACTTCATCACAAAAATGACAGTAACAAATGCAAATTTCGTTACTGCCATTTTTGTAATATAATCAATAAATTTATTTTAACAAGGCTTTTCCTACTAGTTTTTCCAACATATCAAGTACGCGGGGAATAGAGCTATGATTAGGAAGCTGAAAATCAGCCGAAGCACAATATGCCGTTATACGTTCCTCATATAAATCATAAATTTTTTGCTTGCCAGCCGCTAACAATGGTCTTGTAGAAATTTCCACATCACCGGCAATATCATCAGGAGTACGATCAAGAAATATAATAATACCTGTTTTCTTTAATACTTCAATATTAACAGGCCGTTTAATAACGCCGCCGCCAGTTGCAATAACAATACCGTCTTGTTTCGCCAGTTCTTTTATTGCTCGTGTTTCAGCCTCTCGAAAACAATTTTCACTAATCGCAAACAATTCGGAAATTTTCTTTTGTTCTCTCGCCTCGATATATGCATCCGCATCAATGAATCGACGCCCCAATCGTTCTGCTAAGGCACTGCCAAATGTAGTTTTTCCACTTCCCGGCATACCTATAATCACTACGTTTTTCATAAAATATTCTCCATTTCCTTAGCAATCGAATTAATGACATCATTTCCTATTTGACGTTCCAGCCAAATTTCTTCCGAAACAACGGCTTGCGCAACAAGCATAAACATTCCATTTAATGTAATCGCCCCATGTCGTTTTCCATATTGTAGAAACAGCGTATCCTTGGGATTATAAATAAGATCTACCAACGCTTCATAACGGGCTGCCGTTTTTTCTGAAATAGGACAAACTTGCATATTAGGATACATACCCACAGGTGTACAATTTACCATAAGAGGCGCTCCTTTGCGATTTCCCAGTTCATGATACCCAATAATTTCTATACCTATCCGTTGGGCAAAATCGGAAAATGATGCTTTCAGAAGCAAAGGGTTACGAGAAACAACAGTAATATGCGCGGCACCCGCATCCGCTAAATATTGGATAACAGCACGTGCCGCCCCCCCCGATCCAAGAACAATACAATCATTTCCTTTTGCTTTTATTCCTGCATGATCCAAGGAACGGCCAAATCCAACATAATCTGTATTATACCCAAATAGTCCTTCTTTGGTAACGTGAATTGTATTGACAGCTCCAATGCGATCAGCTGCATGAGAAATTTTTTTTAAAAAAGGCATTACATCAATTTTATAGGGAATCGTGACATTCATTCCTGTATAGCCGCAATCCGTTTGCAAATGAGTCGCTATATCACTTCGTTCCATCTCCAGTAAATCATATTGATTATGACGATCTATTCCTAATTTTTTAAATAATATTTCATGGATCTGCGGCGATACACTGTGTCCTAATTTTGCTCCTATAAGTCCGAATTTCATGAGCAGCTCCTCCTTGGTCTGACGGATAATTTCCCAAAATCTTAAAATATGTACAATTCCGAGCCAAGTCGTCCAACGTTTTGACTACACCAGGATCTGTTAAACTTCCCATAACATCAATATGGAAAAAATATTCAAACGGATGCCCTTCCATCGGTCTGGATTCCAAGTGTGTCATATTCATGCCGTTGTAGAAGAAGTGGCCAAGCACATGGTATAGTGCACCCGGTTCATGTTTTGTCGTCAATACTAATGTTATCTTATCCCGATTATCAGCTTGATTCATTTGTGGAGCAATAATAAAAAAACGCGTGTAATTAAATGAATTCGTATAGATATGAGGCACTACTATCTGCAAACCATATAATGCAGCTGCCATGCTGTTTGCTACGGCAGCTGTTGTGCGGTTGCCTTCCTTTTGAACCCGCTCAGCACTCTGTGACGTACTGAAATACGGACATTGGATCCAATCCGTATGTTTCCGGAAAAAATCCCGGCATTGAGCAAACCCCTGCGGATGAGAATAAACAATTCGAATATCTTCGAGACGAGTTCCCGGAAGCGCCAATAAATGATGATCTATTTTAATGCACTGTTCTCCTACAATAAAACAATTATTCCGACGAATCAAATCATATACTTCCGTAATACTCCCCGTTGAAGAATTTTCAATAGGTATAACTCCATATTGAATTTTCTTAGCAGCAACTGCTCGTATTTCATCTTCAAAATGATCATAATACGTTGTAGTAATAGGTTGGTTTTTAAAATAGGTCATCATAGCCTCGCTGCTGTAGGAGCCGGGTGCTCCATAACAACCTACGGGAATACAGCATTCATAGTCATCCTGGTCCATAGCATCATCTCCTGGAATTCGCCATCATCCACATATCGAGAAGTGTCCAAGCCGTTACTGCTTCAATGACGGGAACTACTCGCTGCACGATACAAGGATCATGACGTCCTTTAATTTCAATAGAACAATTTTTTTGTGTATCTAAATCAATCGTTTCTTGTTTTCGCCCAATAGAAGGAGTGGGTTTAATAACAAGCCGAAAGACAAGAGGCATCCCATTTGTAATACCGCCGAGAATTCCTCCGTTATGATTAGAGACTGTAACTACCTTACCTTTTTCATACTGCATTGCATCGTTTGCTTCTGAACCATGCATTTCCGATAGTAAAAAACCATCTCCAAATTCAATTCCCTTCACTGCAGGTATAGAGAAAAACATATGACTCAACATACTTTCGACGGAATCAAAGAAAGGATCTCCTAATCCCGCAGGCAATCCAACAACCATACCCTCTATAACTCCGCCTACAGAATCAAGTTTTTCTTTCGTCTGAGTAATGAGATTTTCTATAGGAAACGCTTTGTCCTCTTCCAACAACGGTAATTCTTTTTGCCTAAGTGACTTAAGCAATGACGCATCTTCTCCCATAGGACAAAACTGCCGGTCTTTAATATTTCCAATTTGCTGTATATGAACACCTATTGTAATACCGCGGCGTTCCAGCAATTGCGCTGCAATCGCTCCGGCAAAAACAAGCGGAGCCGTCAGCCGTCCCGAAAAATGTCCGCCGCCTCGATAATCATTAAATCCATCATAACGAACATGACCGGTGAAATCAGCATGGCCGGGACGCATGATATGACGGAGATTATCATAATCACCAGAATGCTGATCGACATTACAAATACGGAAACACAACGGTGTTCCTGTTGTATGTCCTTTAAAATAACCGCTTTGGATTTCAAAATCATCGTTTTCTTTTCTCGATGTAGATAAGAGATTTTTTCCGGGCGCCCTGCGGGACATCGTTTTACGCACTAATTCCCAATCAATGGTTTCTCCTGCCGGAATACCATCCAAAACCGCTCCTACAGAACGGCCATGAGACTCTCCAAACAGTGATATAGTCAGATACTTTCCAAATATATTTGCCATGCCCTTTTATCCTTCCTTTTCAATAATTCCGCCGAGTTCAGCATAATCATTCCAAAAACCAGGATATGACTTGCGAACACATTCTGCACCCTCAACAATAATCTTATCACTGCAGCATTGTGCCGCAATTGCCAGCGACATAGCAATCCGATGATCACCCCAAGCACTGACACGCCCCCCCCTCAGATGATCCACACCACATATAAGCAACCCTTCCGGTTCTTCCCGCACATCGGCTCCTAATTTGTTAAGTTCTACCGCCATCGCATGAAGACGATCACATTCTTTCAGCCGTACACGGCCGGCATGAATAATATGTGTAATACCGCAGCTTAATGAAGCAAGCACCGTCAATATAGGAACCAAATCCGGACAATCTGCCGCATCTATCACCATTCCCTGCAGCTTTGATGCGGTTGTTATGATGGAATCTTCCGTATAAAGGCTCCCCCCCATACGACGAATAATAGAAATAATAGCTTTATCTCCCTGACATGTTTCCGACTGCAACCCCTGACAGCATATCTTTTTTCCGATAATTCCTGCCGCCAGCCAAAAAGCAGCTTGAGAATAATCTCCTTCTGTCGTATATTTGCCCGCTTGAAAATGTTGTTGTCCCGGAATAAAGTATATCCCGTTTTCTTTTTTCTCAATTACAATGCCATGTTTTTTGAGACAAGCCAACGTCATATCTACATAACTTGCTGATTCAAGTGTCGTCGTACTGCATAAAAGAGAATCTCCCTGAATAAGCGGCAGTGCTAAAAGAAGTCCTGTGAAAAATTGAGAACTTATATTTCCTGGCAGGGCATACCGCCCCGGTGTTAATCCCCCGGAAACTTGCAGGGGAAGTCCTTTTTCTTGTATTTCATAGTGAACATCACACTTATCAAATACATCATAGTATGGCTGCAACGGTCGTTCTGCCAGACGTCCGCTGCCAATGTAGGTAACGGTATTCCCACTGATAAGTCCTACCGGTATGAGAAAACGCAGTGTCGATCCTGATTCGCCGCAATGCACAATTAACGGTGTTTCTTGTTTGCGCAACCCTCCGTGCACGTAATATTTTATGCGATCCGGTCTTCCATCAGCAATTTCTTGAATAGCAGCACCCATCTGTCGTAAAATTCGACAAGTAGCAGTAATATCTTCAGAAGCTGTGATATTTCCTACAACACTTTTCCCCTGAGCCAGTGCTGCACAAATCAATTCACGGTGCCCTTGACTTTTGGAAGAGGGAACGGTAACGGTACCTGTTAATTTTCTAGGAGTTAATACGAGATTCATGCTAAATCTCCTTTCGAAATATATGTGGAAATATCCGGGCCAAGGACTGGAAAACGTTTTCCTTTGCCAATACGTTCTAAAATAATAAAAGTTATATCATCACCGTGCTTCTTTTTGTCATGGCCAATATATTTCAATAACTCTTTTCCCGATGCCTCCATCATAACCGGTAAATGAAACTTTTGAAGTACTTTTCGGATTCTTTCTGTTGTACCCTTTTCAGTAAGTCCCAATGCCTCCGTTTGTGCGGTCAAAAGCATCATTCCTATAGCTACTGCTTCTCCATGGGTATAGGTTCCATACCCATAATATTTTTCAATGGCATGCCCTATCGTATGCCCAAAGTTCAAAAGCATCCGTTCCCCTGTATCGTGTTCATCATGTTCTACAATGCTTGCTTTAATTTCACAACAAGTCTTGATAATTTTTTGCCAACATAGGCTTATTTCATCATCTCCGGAAGACTGTTCAAATAATGTGAAAAGTTTTTCATTGCAGATACACCCATATTTAATAACTTCGGCTAATCCATCATGTGCTATACGTTCAGGCAGCGTTCGTACTAATTCCGGATCAATAAATACAGCTTTAGGCTGATAAAAGCAACCGGCCAAATTTTTACCCGAAGGAAGATTAATTGCAACTTTCCCTCCTACACTGCTATCCACTTGCGCTAAAACCGTCGTAGGAATTTGAATGAAAGGAATTCCTCGCAAATACGTCGCTGCTGCAAAGCCTCCCAAATCTCCGGGAACACCACCGCCAAAAGTAATGATCGCGTCGCTCCGAGTAATGGAAAAATCAGAAAGAGCTGCATAAATTTGGGCTAGCGTTTCTATATTTTTACTTTGCTCCCCTGCAGAAAATATAATGCGCTTGCTTTCTATTCCGCTATTATTTAAAGCAGTTTGCAATCTGTTTCCATACAAGCGGTCTACCGTATTATCACTGATAACGGCTATTTTATTTGTATGGCTTATCCTTCGAACAGCACTCCCCAATATATCGAGCAATCCATTCTGCACATAAATGCTATAGGAATCTTTTCCTAAATTAACCTGTATGTTTTCCACTAGTAAGTTCCCTTCTGCGAACAGCGGCTTTTTCAAGATACTCCATCATTTTGTCTTTATCACTGTTCACTAAAAGTTCTGTAAAATCTTCTAAAGAGTTTTTAAACCGGTTGATTTCTTCAAGCAGATTCTGCCTATTCGCCATAAATAACTGAGTCCATAAAAGTGCATTGATATCAGCCACGCGAGTCCCATCCCGAAAACTGCCGGCAACAAAATACTTTGTTCTGGCATCCATAGAATTACTGTTAACAAGCGCCGTCGCCACTACATGAGGAAGACTGCTTGTATATGCAATCATACGATCATGTTCTTCTGCTGTCACGCATATAACATGTCCGCATCCTATTTCCTTGGCTATCCTGGCAATAAGCCGGATATTTTCTGTCTTATTTTTTTCCTGCGGTATCAAAATATAATTAGCTCCCTGAAAAACAGAAGCATCGGACTGAGATAATCCCGATCCTTCCTTCCCTGCCATAGGATGGCCGGGAATAAAGTCCATCTCATCACAAAGCAACTGCTGTATGATATGTATTGTATTTCCCTTAATGCCCGCTATGTCTGTCAAAATTACATCGGGCTTAAAATTCTTTTGATATTTACGGATAAATTCTATCATATCACTTGCAGATAGGCAAAAAATCAACAAATCTGCTTTTTTCAAAGCGTTATTTCCACAAATATCGCCTATTTCAATAAGATTTTCTGCAAGCGCTTGTTCTACGGTCTGCAAATTTTTATCAATGCCAATAATATGCTGCACGCCTACATGATTCAATGCTTTGGCATAAGACCCACCCATCAGTCCCAATCCTATAATTCCTATCGTAAAGTCCGTAAAATCGCTTTCCGAATTATCCACGCTGTTTCACCTCAATCAACTTTTTACTATGATTTATAGTTCTCGTTCTACAATAGGTGCTATCTGTCGCAGCGAATTCATCAAATGATCAAACATCTGTGGGGTAATCGATTGAGCTCCGTCACATAAAGCATTATCCGGGTCATTATGAACTTCTACCATGATACCGTCAGCACCGGCAGCAATGGCTGCTTTAGCCATCGGTTCAACCATCCAGCGCTTACCGGTGGCATGGCTGGGATCAACAAGGATGGGCAGATGACTTTCCCTTTTTATAGCTGGGATAGCACTTAAATCAAGTGTATTTCTCGTATACTCTTCAAACGTACGAATACCGCGTTCGCAGAGAATTACATTACGATTTCCACCTGCCATAATATATTCTGCCGACATAAGCCATTCTTCAATAGTAGCACACAATCCGCGTTTTAATAAAACCGGTTTATTCACTTTACCGACAGCTTTCAGTAATTCAAAATTCTGCATATTCCGGGAACCAATTTGTATAGCATCAATATCATCATCTAAAAATGCTCCCAGTTTATCTGCCGACATAATTTCTGTCACAACAGGAATCTTGGCTTTTTTACTGGCATGATGAAGCATCTCCAATCCACTATCTCGTAACCCTTGGAACGAATACGGAGATGTCCGAGGTTTAAATGCCCCCCCTCGCAACATAGCCGCCCCAGAAAGTTTGACAGCTTCGGCAATACCATCTATCTGCTGCTGTGATTCAACAGAACACGGCCCGGCAATCACAGCAATTTTTTTGCCTCCGATTTTGACATCCCCAATATCTACAACGGTATCCTCAGGGTGAAAAGATCGGCTGGCTCTTTTATAAGGTTCCGATACTCTCATGACCTTTTCCACATACTCATTTGCCTTAAGTTGTTCTCCATCAATAACTGATGTATCCCCTACAAGTCCCATAACTGTTTTTTTTGCCCCTCTGCTTTCATCAATTTGCAGTCCTTTCATTTGAATAGATCGTTTAATTTTCTCGATTTCTTTCTGTGGCGTTCCTTGTTTTAACACAATAATCATAATAAATTTTCCTCCCCATTCTCCAACAAAAAAAGCAGGCTCTCATGAGCCTGCTCCTGTCAGTGCGTATTCGTATACTAATACGTTGCTATTGAAGGTATACGTTGAAGTGCTCCCATGTTGATCGACTGCATATATGATTTGGCATAGCAAAAATAACCGGCGTAATAAAAGTATACCCGGCTAAAGTCGTACCAAAAACCATATGCAATTGCAGTTTGTAACATAGATTGTAACTTCATTTTGGATATTCTCCCTCTGCAACTTTTCAAAAATTTATTGTGCTTATTCTATCCTTCTCAACTTAATTTGTCAAGGAAAAAAATACATTATTTTAGCATTTTCACTTATTAAACGTTTTACCTATCTATTTTTTTACCAAGCCGGCGGAATTGCCGTTGTCACAACCCGGAATGTATATCCTTGACTCTTAAGCAGTTTTATAATCTGTGGTAAAGCCTGCACCGTTGCCTCATGCCCTACGGCATCATGCATAAGAATAACCAAGTGACTGTTCAAATACGGACGTATGACAAGTTGTTTTTGAATATTGGTCACTTCCTGGCCTGCCGTACGTCCCGTTCCATCCGCATCACCTGTAAGCGCATTCCAGCCAACCTCTATATAACCCAGGTCATTGACGGCCCTCCAATACGCTTTGGTAAAATGACCGGATGTGCCGCCCGGCGCTCGTGAAATGATAGGACGGACACCAATAATATTGTAAATCAGCTCTTCTGTTTTTTCTAATTCATCAGTATAGGCCCTGGGAGAACGATATAATTTTTTATAATCATGACTGTATGAATGAAGTCCTATAGCATCTCCATCTTCGTAAATCCGTTTTACTATATCCGGATTCTTTTCAATATTTTTACCCATAAGAAAAAATGTCGCATGAATTTTTTCTTTTTCCAAAATATTAAGAATTTTATCCGTATTATCTTTGTTAGGGCCATCATCAAACGTTAAATATACAACATGATCACCATAAAAATATTCTCTTGTTTTGCCATAAGTAAGAGGTAATCCTTTTTCTCTTCGCTGCTTAAGTGTATATTTATCATATACAGGGACATTACTATCTGCATCCGGCAAGGAAAAATTTTGGCCAATATATGCCGCTTTAGTTTCTGATAACATGGAAAAGAGATGGTTGAATTCACCTGTAGAATCAGCAAAATCAAATTCTTCATCAGTATGCATATATGCACCAGCGGCAATTATCAACAAACTTACGCCCACACCAACCAAAATCTTAAACTTCATAAATACTGTCCTTCTTTGCCTGCAAGTCATTCACTATAATTAATATATTGTCGTATAGCACAAGTATCTTTATATCCATCTGCCAAAACAATAGCAGTCAAGCCAATATCGGTCAATTCATCAAGCAAGGCTTCCGTCATACGATGCTGCACCGCATTATATCCAGTGCAAAATAAAATCCGCCGGCAATCTGCCCCACGAAACATTCCCTGCGGATGCTTGACAATCTTAGCTAAAAGAGCCGGAGTTACAATGGCCCCTTCAGGCCGTCCCATAATAGTAGAAGCTATCTCTACCCCCTCTACTCGTTCAGCCTTTAATGCATGTCCTAACATCTGCAAATTCAATACGCCTATTAGAACATCACAATTTTGCGGAATTGCAGTTTGACCTGCCTTAGGAGCTTTTACCCATTTATTTCGAGTTTCATCTGCCTCGAGAAGAATATACCATTCGGGGTGATGCTTCTTCAATACAGATACAATAGATAAAGGAAGCCCTATATAACGATCTGCACCATCAATACCAAAAAACCAAGCTGGAATACGTCCTTCTCCAATCCGGGAAGAACAAAATCTTTCTCCTTTTTCAATATCATCCGTACAAATAACATCAAAAGGTTCTACATTATCCACCTGTGCACTTTCTACCGGCACCGTACTGCTTATCAATATCGGCAAGTTTCCCTTATGCCCATACATACCCAATCTTTCTAATACTGTCGTTTTCCCGCCGGCCCCAACAATCGCCGTAATTCCAGGAACTAGCAAACGACGCCAGCGTTTATCTTCTATCATGTTTCTGCCTCCGTTTATTTAGGATTTTATTAGATTTTTTCCGAGTATTCCTTATTGATTTCATTTCGCAGCCGGCTGAAACCTTTCCATGCCGAATTGATAAGGTCACGAACCATCTTCACTGTAATTTTGCGACGTTCCTGCTCAGAACATGTCCCATAATTTTCAAATTCAAGTTCTTCACTGGCAACTCGTGCAACATTCTCCCGAATAGTCATTCCTTTTTCCGTTAGTAATTCACTTGCATTTTCAGCAACAGCCGCAATAGCAGGACGACCGCCGACAACGATCCGCCATGAATTTTCTCTTAAAACTACAGCTCCCGTCAAATACGGTTCATCCGTCGGTAAAATACGCATAGCAGCATAGGTAGTATATAATCGTTCTTTGGCAATGGATACACATGTAATCAATTCACCCATGGGCGGACAATATAAATAATCATTCAAACTCATGCGTCCTTTATCATGGAGCTCAACATCTACAGTTAAGCAAAGCAGGATAGGTATTAATACAGAAAAAGGCATTTTACATGCAAGAACACCGCCAATAGTAGCATGTTGGCGTAATTCATCATCGGTCAACGTATGAATATATCTTGAAACAACGCCTCCTCCAAAACTTCGAAAAAAGGGATACGCACCAATTGCATCCAGCGTTGTCATTGCACCAATCAAAATTTCATCCCCGCTATCATGTATATAGTTCAACCCAAGATTAGACAAATCAATCGCCAAATCATAATGATCGGTATGATGGCTCAAGCCTTTACCCCCTGCGACAAGCACCGAAGAAGCAACGCTTTTGTATGCACTGTAAACTTCTTCTAATGTTCGAGGAGCTACTGTATAATCACTGGAAAACAAAATAGTTCATTTCCTTTCTCTATTCCACTTTAAAAATATTCAAAAAATCAATGAATTGCCACATTAGGTCGATGAATATCCAATAAAAAGGATTCCTCATTGCAATTCAAAATTCGTTCAATTAATTCGTCCGGACCTATTTCATCATATAATTCTATTTCTTCCTTATATATTAAGTACGGCATTAAAATCTGAATCGTTGTTCCATCATGAGTCTGCATCTCACCTAATGCTCCTTCAAACTGAACAATAAGAACCCCTGACAATTTTGTTGTTTTTGCAAAAGGATCACAATTTTCCGTATTTGGCAAAACAAATCCATATGACATCCATAGCTTGTGAACATGAGGAAATCGTCCCAATTCCATAAGAAGACGAATAGGCCAGGCTGCTTCATCCGTAACTGATATACAGCGATCTCCCTTAGTATCAAACGGCCAATTCCCTGGCAGCAGCATACACAATTCACCATAAGCCTCTTTATCTTCCGGTGAATTTTGACCTGTTGGATAGTGCATAGGAGCTGCACTCATCCCTATTGTATGTAAAAGATAAAATGGTTCTTCCACGGTAGGATGCAATAATTCTACATGCACCGGTAATGGATTATCCAATGTATCGGAAAAAATAGTCCACCGTCTATGGGGAAACAATGTGTGAAAATATTGTCGTACTTCCGCAGCGTACTCACAATGTGTAAGCTCTATGGTATCATCGGCATCCGTCATGGAAAAAAAACGACGTGCCGACGCTGCTGCATGGGTACTATGATTGACCGCAAAAATTCTTTCTTCCGACCAAATCGTTTTTTCTTCCCTGCCCATATTATCCCCTCCTAGCATCTGCTTTGTCTTATTATACCATATCAAAAAGGTTTAAACTATCATAATCAAAGATTCAACTTCAGTCCAATAACCCCTGCAATAATCAAAAAAATACATACCATGCGCCCTATCGCCCGCGGCTCACCTAGCCACAGCATGCCAATAATAGCAGTACCTGCCGCTCCAATTCCGGTCCATACTGCATACGCTGTACCGATTGGCAAAGACCGAAGAGATAAATCCAAAAAAAACACGCTGCCCAGCATAGCCGCTCCGGTAAATAGGGAAGGCCAAAATCGGGTAAATTCTTCGGTAAACTTTAAAGTTACGGCCCATGTAATTTCCAAAAATCCTGCGATAACCAAAAATATCCATTCCATAAACGTTCTTCCTATTCATATAGTCTAAGTAAAACAATATATAATTCTTTTCCATTTTTATTATAATAACTTTGAAGACCTGTGGCAACTATATGTCGATCATTGTATGTGTCAAGAAATTCTCGGTAAATGTATTGACCCAGATAATAGCTAGCCTCATCGACTTCGCTTTTTTACAAAAATGCAGGCGTTGAGAAGCTTTTAGCTAACTTCCCTATGGCACTGCTGGCCGGGCCAGTATTGCGAATGCACCCGTGATGAACCCCTACATGCGTTTGAAAGGGAATCTTCCGCATGACCCGTCTCATCGTCCCTCGGAAGGTCCG
>JALCNL010000062.1 GCA_022649055.1 Megasphaera sp. | reverse complement strand
CAGCTGTTCACGTGTTCCCGGTGCCGCTACAGCCAATCTTACAGCATTTACAGATTTCGCATTTCCTACAGCAAAACACTCAGCCCCATAAACATGCACGCCTTGCTGATATGCACTTGCTGCAAAAACTTCTCCTGTAATATGTGATGGCAGAATAAGCCAACGCATGATTCCTTCTGGTACGCCGCGAACATCATAATTTTTCAAATATCGGTCTACAATGTTATTTCGCTGTCTGTTTTCATTACGATGCTCTTCTATGATTTTTCCTGCATCTTCCGATACGATTATCTGGCACACCAGCTCCGCCATCATAGGAGGTACGGAAATATTCATATTGTATAACGCTTCCGTTAATTTCTGCCTGAAGCTTTCAGGAACAGCCAAAAATGCCATCCGCAGCCCTGGTGAAATAACTTTAGAAAGGCTTGATATATATACGGTTCGTTCAGGAGCACGCACTGCAATCGGTATACGCGGCGTATCATACAAAAGGCTGTGAATAGCATCTTCAATTACAATCAAATGTTCCTTCCTGGCAATATCAGCAATTGCGTTTCTACTGGCTTCCGACAAGGTATGTGTCGTAGGATTATTCATATCCGGTATAACGTACAGTCCCTTTATATTGCCATTCTTACAAGCATACAACAAGTTTTCAGCAGTTATTTCCTCATCATCACACGACGGGATAGGATATAAACGTATTTCCAGCATGTTAGCCGCCGTTTTTATACCCGGATATGTAAATTCACAAGTACCGATCGTATCTCCTGCATGGAAAAGACCCGCTAACACAGCCATAATAGCATTTTGTGCTCCATTGGCAAGCAATACTTGGGATGATTGTACATCATAGCCAGCCCGGCATATTAATTTTGCTGCTGTCTCCTTTTGCCACAGCGTTCCGTTAATTCGTCCATATTGGAAAAGTTCTGGAAAATCTGGTTTTGTAATCATCTTTTCCATCTGTGCAGCAATAATCTCGTTACTATTCTTCGAGGGAAAAACTGGACCCATTTCAATAATATCAGACAATTTTTTTTCAGACAATAAAAACGGATCAGCCGCCGCATCGGAAGCAACAAAAGTACCATTGCCGACAGTCGAACAAATAATACCTTTTTGTTCACATAATTTAAATGCTCTGGAAACAGTGCTTACATTGATATCCAAAAAATCCGCCAATTCCCGCTGCGGTGGTAATCGTGTACCCGGAGTCAAAATCCCTTCCCGGACATCATCTTCCAATTGTTGCGCAATTGTTTTATAAAGAGGTCCCATACGCTTTTCAATATCAGGTTTCCAACTCATAGGATAATCATCAAAAGAATTGATTGGCATACACCCATTCACCCTTCCAAATTGTATTGCACACAATTATAACATTGTGTGTATAAAATGACAATGTTATACTATGAGCTACTACATTAATTTACGTAAGGAGAGATATGTTCATGCATAGTAAACGCACTATATTTTTGTCCAATCTCCGATTCTTTGATGCAGATTTTCAGCAAGGAATCCTAGATGGATGCCCACTTCTATTAGGCATAATTCCTTTCGGAATTACGTGCGGAATCATAGGACTTACTGCCGGACTTACTCCATCTGAAACACTTTTCATGTCTTTACTTGTTTTTGCAGGAGCTGCTCAATTCATCGCAATTACTATGCTGGGTACAGGTTTGACCGGGATCGGCCTTATTACATTAACGACGCTGTTAGTCAATGCACGGCATATGTTGATGGGTGCCTCCTTGGCGCCTTACATGAGCAATCAAACACGCCCGCAGCAATTACTTCTATCTTTTCTAATGACCGATGAATCTTATGCTATAACAATCAGCCATACATACCGGCATAGTTACAGTTTCTCCTATCAACTGGGAACAAGCCTTTGTTTTTATATCATATGGAATCTTTCTACTTTGGCAGGTGTCCTAGCGGGAAGCTACATTCTCGATCCCCTGTCTTGGGGTCTTGATTTTGCCATGCCGGCAACCTTTTTAGTCCTGCTGCTCCCCCGTCTGAAAGATTTTGTTAGTATTACCGTCAGTATTACCGCTGCCATATTGGCAGTCATAGGTGCTGTTTATCTTCCCGGAAAATTATATATGATAGCAGCTTGTCTAGGTTCCGTATTAGTTGCGAGTCTGTTGGAAGGAGCAAAAAAATATGCGAAGTGAAATATTCTATATCATCATTGCCATGGCAGCTGTAACTTTTATCACCCGCTTCAGTTGTATCGCCATAGTAAATCAAAAAGGCCTGCCCTCCTCCTTGGCACGATGGCTGAAGCATATCCCCACTGCTATTTTAACCACATTAATTGTGCCTGCATTACTCTTGCCGCAGGGAAAGGTAGATTTTTCTCTGCAAAATCATTACCTTATCGCCGGGATAGCCGCTGCCGTTGCCGCCTATAAAAGCAAAAACATCATGATTACACTAGCAATCGGCATGGGCGTAATGATTGCGCTGCGGCTATTGAATTAGAAAAAACAAACGTCCACATACACTCCAGCTATAGGAGAAGCCTTTCGTCATCTGTCAAAAAACATATTTTCAAATGCCAAATTACCATATTCACATGACAACAATACCTCTCAGCAAATATAATAATTACATCTTTGTTTTAGGGGAAGATTCTAGTATAACCAACACAATAGTCAGTCATAATCTGGAAAAAATGCTGCAAGATATGATGAAATACGTTGTTTTTAGAAGTACCTATCGAACAAGATTCCATACTGGATCAAAAAAATGTGATTTGGGAATTGTCGATTGTGTTTTCATACTTCATTACTATCAAATAATACTATGTAATCGGATCAATCGTGCCAGTACAACGCCAATACTCATGCGTCATGACCCACTAACAGCAGCTGCAAAAATATTTACAATCGGCATATCGAAAACCAATTATATCTATATGACAATAAGCAGCGGTGCCGGTCATGATGCGCAGCCCATTTCACATAAAGTACCAACCGCCATGCTTTTTATCCCCAGCAGGAACGGGAAAAGTCATTGCCCGGAAGAATATACTGCCGTGGAAAGTTTAGTCAAAGCAGTCCACGTCCTGCAAAAAACTATTAATACTAAACAAGAAAGCACGATGCTAACATCCATTTCCAATTTTATTTCGGATTCCAGCAAAGGATATTCACCTATAAGAAACCGTTTTATTTCACTATATACCTTAATTAACGCAGTTCCAAATTAACAAAAAAGCAGCCATCATCAACAAATATCCGTTATGATAGCTGTTTTTATTGTTCTATTTTATATTCATTACCAGTAATTAATCTTCTTGAAAATTTCTAAAAAATTTATTTACCATGTTTCCAGTCATTAACATAAATAATATTAGATGGATGAGGACTGGAATTTTTATCATTCATATGATAGTTTGATAATTCCACAGGCATAAATCCACGATTTACCAGTTTTCGTGTATGATTGGAAAGATCCACAAGTGCCCGTGTTAATACTTCTAATCCTGTATCATCCGTTAGTATGATACCTTCTTCCTCCAAGAAATCCAACATCGTCTTAAGAGAGTCATCATATAGGGACATCGTGTAAATATGACTAACTAAATCCAGTAAACCATCCTCTGGGTAATGAAACACTTGTAAGAAACAATGCTCCAAATTACGTATGTAAGGTGAATCAGGGATGTACGAACAGCTTAAATCTTCAATTTCTTTAATGGACGGAATATAAAAAGGTTTGTCGTCTTGCGCATTCAACAATACGTCATCGTCTATACCAGCCATAATTGTATAAATAGTAGTACCCTCCAACACAAAAGGGAAAATATCTTGCGGAATCTTCTTTATTTCTTCGATCAGCGCGTTACTAGTCGTCCGATACTTTTTATGTTGATTAAATAACGTCATCAAAATTCGTATCGGCACAATACCATATAATACTGTTGCAACTTTCATACAATCCAATAACCAGCAGCACCGTATTCTCCGCTGTACAAAAGTCTGCGTATACATCTGGTTAAGTCGATTGGTAATCTCTACAGGTATTGCAATTCCCCATCCATCAGCATAAGCGGCATATGCTCCTGCATATAATACGGGAAAATCGTCTTCCTTCATATTCACAAACAGTGTCTTCTTAACAGCTGCTTTTTGCACATTCCTTACCTCGTCATCCTTCATACATAATAAATATGTTTCTATGACCTTTGGATTCATCATGACTTTGACAATTTTCTGTACTATACCCTCTTTTGTATCATGAGATTTTATAATAATTTTTTTGTCATCAGCAATACACTTCAAACTTTCCTTATCATATTGCCGCAAATTTTCTTCTAACGTATTTTGTCCTCGTAATGTTTCTGTCCATGATTCTTTTTCCAAAAACTTTACTAATTGATCAAGTGTTTTTGATGCACATTTTGGTTGATGACTTCTTTTTTTATGACTTATCTTAGAAAAAAGTCCCAACGTTCCATTATCAAAATCCCTATATATAGACTGCTCATCCCGCTTTTCTACTTTCTCGGGCCTTAGGAAGCAAGTTTCTTCTAGTTCTTCATTTACATCGTCCATATTATAATCTATCGTATTATCTTCCAATTGTTCTTCTGTATTGTTAGATTGCAATACTGTATAATATCCATCAATACCTCCACAATCTTCCGGTGGACAGTTTCCTTTATATTTCAATACGCAAGGATACGGCTTATCATAATCAATCACTACTTTTTCTAACGTGATACGATGCTCCCACTGATCACCAAAATCATAGGTATACGTAAACCATTCTTCCCCTTCTATAAAATCGCGAAGGTATGTGTCTTGTGACTGAAATTGTTGATATCCCCCCCCAATAAAGTCGGCATCCTCCTTCTCTTCGGAAATAGATATGCGTTGTTTACGAAATTCATAATCAGATAAATGGCTTCCACTCCACCCCATTATCATATTTAATACAACAGATAATTGAGAAAACGTAAAGTTAGAAGGAATAACACATCTGCGCCAAATAGGTGGATGCGAATTCTTGATTTCAATTTTTACTTGGTATGCTTTCATATAGATCCCCTTTCTTTAGTGTAAACTAATAATTTTATTGTTATATCATATTATGAAACAAATTGCTATTATACAAAAAGCATCTATCAAGAATATAGTCATCAAACATCCGTTTATTCCAATATGCATTGCTGGAATAAACGGATATGATTGGACACATAAGTTTCCAATCATATTAAAAATATCTTTACTAATTCATTTCGAGAATGTGGAAATTTTTGTGTAGCGTACCACCATCAGAATAGTCATTGCCCCTATACAATGATGCTCATTGTTGTTAAATACAATAATTTTATCAAATCAGTATCCAAAACAAACATACTTTTTGTTTTGGATACTTTTCACAATTGATGGTTGAAATTTTTAATCACATGGGTTATATAAATTAATTTACGTATCAATGCATTTTGACAAAACCGTGGACATCATTCATGTCTTTAACACCATTTTCATTACTTACCATAAGGAAATATCTCTTATTCTAATTTTATTTTACCTAATATCAGATCAAAGGTTTACATAATTATTTCAGCACTACCTTCACTTCCCAATTACTGGCACAATAATTGCATATATTTAGTTAATCATTATAATATCGGAAATAACGTCAAACAGCCTACCGATCCGTATAATTGAGATTGGACTCATACATACAAAGATTCTCCACTTATATTACCATCAAATCTTTTATATTTTCACCAAATATAAAAATATCCAATGTATTATTCAGACTCTTTTATATACCTGCTTATCTTTATTATTGTTAGCATACTTGCATATACTCTTATCATACCTATAATTATTCATTCTTTTCATTAATTGTACTACTTTTTTTAAATGCTTACTCTGTTTATTTAATCTAATTCAATGCTTTCATCAAAAAAAAACACAAATCCTATGAGGAGGTAATATATCATGGAAACAATATGCTTTAAACTCCCTAATGTAGATCGAATCGGGTTAGCACAAGACATATCAAAAATATTGACGTTTCATCATATTAATATTGTATCTATGGAAGCTCAATTTAATTCATTATATATAGAAATCGAACAATTACCCGCTGATAAAATGAAATTAGTACTCAATAAACTGAAAAACATTCCCGGTATCATTGCTGTACAAAAAGTACATTACATGCCTCGCCAACAACTAACTCAACAGCTACATGCTATTCTTTCTTCTATAAGTGATGGTATTATTGCCATTGATAGCAATCAGCGAATTACACAATATAATCCGGTAGCCGAAGAAATTGTTCGCTTGCCTTATAATACCGTTATTGGCCATCAATTCGCAGAAATATTTCCCTCCGACCTTCCGTTATTGGAAACCTTAAAACAGGGAACAACATATGATAACAAGGAAATAATTCTAAAACAAACAAGCAGTCATTATTTAACAAGCGGGCGGCCTATTGTAGATACTGAAGGAAACATAAACGGTGCCGTGGCGCTTCTTAAGGATATCGGCGAAGTCCGCAAATTAGTTGCTTCCTTTACTAGCAGCAAACCACATGTTTTTCATGATATCGTATATCAAAGCAACGCAATTCAGCAGGTTGTGGATACTATCAATACAATTGCCGCCGGTACCTCTACCGTATTTATCCAAGGAGAAACAGGAACTGGGAAAGAACTTGTTGCACGGGCAATCCACATGTCTTCCTCGCGAGCACAAGAAAAATTTGTGCCCATTAATTGTGCTGCTATCCCGGAATCACTGCTAGAAAGCGAATTGTTCGGATACGCCAAAGGTGCTTTTACAGGTGCCGACAAAAATGGCAAACCTGGATTATTTGAATTTACTGATGGCGGCACACTTTTTTTAGACGAAATCAGTGAAATGCCTATGGCATTACAAGCCAAACTACTACGGGTACTGCAAGAACGGACAGTTAGACGAATCGGAAGTTTAGAAGAACGTCCTATTGATGTCAGAATCATTGCCGCTACGAACCAGAATATAAAAAAAATGATTGATACCGGCAAGTTTCGAGAGGATCTATATTACCGTTTAAATGTTATCCCGCTATACGTTCCGCCTTTGCGAGAACGTCGTGCAGACATCTCACTGCTAACACAGAATTTTTTACAGCATTTTTCTATTAGATTGCAAAAAAGCGTATGTACAATCAGTGAAACCGCTATGTCAAAATTAATGCAATATGACTGGCCGGGTAATGTCCGGGAACTGGAAAACGTCATGGAAAGAGCTGTAAATTTAGTTACCGGTACCATCATTTTGCAAGAACACATTGTCTTTGACTCCGATTTTAAACGTGATACTTCACAACTTTTTGCACAACGCGCTCATTCTACAATGTCAGAAGCTATATCTCATTTAGAATATGATATATTAGTCCATGCAATGAAACACTACCATAGTTCCCGCAGTCTGGGACATGCGTTAGGAATGTCTCATACAGCCATTATAAAGAAAATGCACAAATATAACTTAAAGTTCTCAAAAAAATGATTTAGTGGAATGATTAGATACCATTGGACATAAAAGTTTCCATCTATTGGAAACTTTTATGTCCAATCTATATTGTAAAACCTGTAATTATGGGCTTTCTTATTTGGCATAATTATTTCATATATTTATACAGGTGGAACGGTATGTATTCACTTAATTTCATTATATTATTGGTTAATGTATATGTTATATTTTAGACGAGGTGAGAGATTATGACAATGTATGATCCGTATCAAAACATGCTCCATGTGTTAGACGAAGCCGCATCCGTACTTAAACTGCATAAAGATGAATATGCGTTTGTGCGGTATCCCGAACGGGAATTGACAGTAAGCCTTCCTATCCGTATGGATGACGGACATGTTCAGGTATTTGAAGGGTATCGTGTACAGCATAGTTCAGTCCGTGGTCCAGCTAAAGGAGGTGTTCGCTATCATCCAAATACTGATATCAACGAAACCCGGGCACTTGCCGGCTGGATGACGATTAAATGTGCCGTTGCCAATATTCCCTATGGAGGTGCCAAGGGCGGCATACGAGTTGATCCACAATGTCTGAGTGATCGTGAATTAGAACGTCTTACCCGCGAATACACGTATCGGATATCCCCAATTATTGGGACAGACATAGATGTTCCCGCACCTGATGTAGGGACAAATGCTCAAATTATGGCCTGGATTGTTGATGAATACAGCAAACTTAGAGGAAAATATACGCCAGGAGTCGTTACGGGGAAACCTATTGAGATAGGGGGATCACTGGGACGCAATGAAGCAACAGGACGTGGCATAATGTACACACTAATGAGTTATTTGGAAACAACAGGGAAGAAACCGTGTGATATTACGATGGCAGCTCAGGGATTCGGTAATGTTGGCAGCGTAGGCTGTTTGCTGATGAAAAGAGCCGGGATTAACATTGTAGCAATCGGAGATATTGGTCGTTCTCTTTACAATCCCAATGGGATAGATATTGAAAAAGCCTATGCCTATGCCAATTCGCATGGTCGCAGCTTAGACGGATATCAGGAAGAAGGAATGCAAGTAATCCCGAAGGGAGATGTGCTGCATCTAGATGTAGATGTCCTTTTTATGGCAGCCATGGAAAACCAGCTTAATGCGGCGACGATGGAAGGCGTGAAAGCGAAACTGATATTGGAAGGGGCTAATGGGCCCACAACAAACGAAGCAGATACGTATTTCTATAAACATGGCATAGAAATTCTTCCAGATGTGATGACCAATGCAGGAGGAGTAGTAGGATCCTATTATGAATGGGTACAAAATCGTACGGGATTTTATTGGACAGAAGAGGAATACAATAAAAAATTACAGGCTAATATGAGAAAAACATTTCAAACCGTATGGCAGGTGAAAGAAAAATACCATGTATCAGCCAGACTGTCTTGTTATATCATTGCTCTAAGCCGAATCGTCGCAGCGCAAAATTATCGCGGATTTCTGGGATAATTTAGACAATGCAATTAATGTCTAGCAGTTTAGGAGGATTGCTATTATATACTGTTTATGTGCAACCGACATTGGATTGTTTTCGAATATCTGTATATGACCGAGTTCCTTTACACATACAATAATCACAGTGGTAAAAAATAACATATGTTAAATAATCTGCTAATATGTCAACATCATAAAAAAATTTATTCGAGACACAGAAAGTTTATACTACTCTATCAGAAGAGTTACCCTGATGATTGACCAACAATCCAAAAGTCAGTCGAATAATTTTTTGAGCAATAAATTAGAAGTTTTTTTATTGAACGCAAAGTGAAAATTTTGCTTATTTTGCTTACAAAATATATTATACGAGGAGGAGGATTAGTGTGGAAAAAGTAAATCTTGATTGGGCTTCGATCGGTTTTAATTATCGGAAAACGTCACAGCGTTATGTCGCAAATTATAGAAACGGTAAATGGGAAGACGGTTATCTGACAACTAACGAAACCGTTGTTTTGCATGAATCTGCTGGTATCTTACAATATTGTCAAGAGGTTTTTGAAGGATTAAAGGCATATACAACGCAAGATGGTCATATTGTTACATTCAGGCCGGATTTGAATGCAGAACGAATGATGGATTCTGCTAAACGGCTGGAAATCCCATTGTATCCAAAAAAAACGTTTTTAGAAGCTGTAGAAGCCGTTGTAAAAGCTAATACTGCATGGGTACCGCCTTATGGAACAGGTGCTTCTTTATACTTGCGGCCATATATGTTTGCTTCCGGTCCTGTTATTGGGGTTAAACCTTCCGATGAATATCAATTTCGCATATTTGGTACACCTGTAGGACCTTACTTCAAAGGGGGAGCTAAACCGCTTACTCTTTGTGTTAGTGATTTTGACCGTGCGGCACCCAAGGGTACAGGAAATGTAAAAGCAGGTCTGAATTATGCCATGAGTTTATATCCCTATGTTTTAGCCCATCAAAATGGTTTTGATGAAAATATGTTTCTTGATTCAGCTACCAGAACCTACGTGGAAGAGACCGGCGGGGCTAATATTTTATTTGTAACGAAGGATAATGAACTTGTAACGCCTAAGTCAGATTCTATTTTACCGTCTATTACACGGCGTTCTATGCTTTATATTGCAGAACACTACTTGGGACTCAAAGTTACACAGCGCCCCGTTAAACTTACAGAAATAGGAAAATTTACAGAATGCGGTTTGTGTGGGACTGCAGCAGTTATTTCACCGGTTGGCAAAGTGGTAGATCACGGAAAGGAAATATGTTTTCCAAGCGGCATGGAAAAAATGGGACCTATTACCCAAAAGCTATATGAAACATTGACAGGAATTCAGCAAGGAACCATTGAAGCCCCAAAGGGTTGGATAAAAGTTATAGAATAATAAATTTTATGCGGTAAATTTCATAGTTCCAAAACATCATGATTAGTTTTGGACGTTATCCCAATATTCTAACATACTATCTAGTATACCTATATTTACTATGGCTACAGTATTTTTTACCCAATTATTATAAAATATTTATAGTGGCACATAGATTTTTCTTGATGTATATTATATTCCCAAGCACCTTCGCAGGAGAAATCTGTGTGTCACTTTTTATTACTATCTTACCACAGCATTTGATATAGAACCAGAATTATTACGACTTCCCATGGCAGAAACTTATCAACCGGAAAAATTAATGTATATGGTAAGAGGGACTCCCCTTTATGTAAAACGATTTAAAAACAGCAGGGCCGCTCAATGAGTCACAATAGCAAGATATAACGTCCTATGAATAACGTGTAATGTAATTCACAATAATTTTTGGTTCTTATAATTATTCTTCAGTGCAATACCAAAAAGGAGTTTAAATTATGAATTTACTAAGAAGAAAACCTATTAGTGAATATTTGAATAATATGAAAAATAGTCAATTAAAAAAAACACTGAATGCTCTTGATATTACTGTTATGGGATTAGGGGTTACCATAGGAACTGGTATTTTTGTATTAACTGGAGTGGTAGCCGCAAGATATGCCGGTCCCGGAGTTATGCTTTCTTTTGTTTTAGCGGGTATTACGTGTATTTTTGTAGCACTTGCATATTCCGAATTGGCATCGACGCTTCCTGTTGCAGGAAGTAGCTATACCTATACGTATGCTACACTTGGTGAAATTTTTGCTTGGATTGTTGGCTGGGGGTTGGTAATGGAATATACAATTGGAGCTGCAGCAGTTTCTGTCGGATGGGGAGCCTATTTTACGGGACTTTTAAAATCAGCAAATATTTCTTTTCCAGCATTATTAACACATGCCCCAGTAGAAGGTGGTTTTGTGAATTTGCCTTCTATGGTAATTGTGTGGATTGTAACAGCTTGCCTTATTATAGGCGTTCGGGAAAGTGCAAAATTAAATCGCATACTTGTTTTCATCAAACTCTTAGTTATTTTTACTTTCTTATTATTGGCGGGTCCCAAGATTAATACGATGAATTATGAACCATTTCTTCCTTTTGGTTGGAGCGGAGTTTCGGCTGGTGCCTCAGTCATTTTCTTTGCCTATATAGGATTTGATTGTGTCGCAACAGCAGCAGAAGAAACAAAAAATCCTTCTCGTGATATGCCGATTGGAATTATAGTTTCTTTATTATTATGTACAATTTTATATATTTCTGTCTGTGCAGTTTTAACTGGTGTTGTTTCTTATAAAATGCTAGATAATGCAGAACCGGTTACTTATGTATTGAGAAGTATTGGTTATAATTTTGCTTCAGCTCTCGTTGGAACCGGTGCTTTATGTGGGTTAACAACTGTTGTATTAGTCTTGATTTATTCTCAATCTCGTGCTTTTTATGCTATGAGTCGTGATGGATTGTTACCAAAGATTTTTTCGGATATTGATGAATCTTCTGGAAATCCGGTAAAAGTTACTGTAGTTATTGGTATTATAGTTTCCTTGATGGCTGGTTTTACGCCAATTGATATAATTGCGGAAATGACTAGTGCCGGAACCTTGTGTGCTTTTCTTTGTGCGGTTACAGGTGTCATAATATTACGAAAAAAGCATCCAGAATTACACCGGCCATTTATTTGTCCAGCTCTTTATATAATGGCACCTATCGGTATAATTTGTTGTTTATATCTATTTTATAACTTATCATTTTATACACATTTATTATTTTTTACCTGGCTTATGATTGGTCTAGTGTTTTATGGTACTTACGGTTATAAACATAGTCATTTGAATTTTCTTAATAAATCTTAAAAGCAAATAAGATACTTACAAAAATAAATTTAGTCATTTTATAAAATAAAAAATTCATAAGAAAGTAATGTTTAAAATATTTCTATTTCAAACATTTGGGGGACTCAATAACAACACTTATTTTATAGAAAAACACGTAAAATATATGTAGTCTTATGTTAATATTTAGTACAAAATAAAATGAGAAAATTTTTTGCTAATTAAATTGCCAATATAATCTTTTAAATTCGTTAGGTGGCATATAATCGCAATGACTGTGAATCCGAACAGTATCATGAAATATTTCCAAGCATTCAAAAACAAGTATATGTGCACGTTTCTCATCACGAATTGTAAATCTATTCAACCATTCGTGTTTATGAGCGCATAGAATGATTCGATGCAAGCATTGTCCCATGGGACGTGAATTTTTCAGTTCATACGGTTGCTCCTATCATTCAATCACTAGGTAGACGAATCCGAGGGTCCAATGTGGAAACATATTGGGCTCTCTTCTTGTAATTTCTGCCAGCCCTTTTTCAGCCCTTTTTCGATGACCTCGGCACCTTTTGTATTTGCACACATTGCCCATTTAACTAATCGTCGGGTGAGACAGTCCATTGTGTATTTTACTGCCGACGGATTATATTTAGTGAAGCAATTAATGATACATTCCGATAGTAGTCTTCTAAAGAACAGTTTCTGATATCTTCTAATATTTATAACCAAAAATATATAAAATCCACTCCCAACACACGTACTGTAATGAACAAAAATAATTACATTCGGCAAACAGTGCAACAGTTTATTCGTTTGAGCACAAAGACATCATTCTATACAATTCTATTTACATTATTATAAAATTTTCTTTTTTCAGAATATAAAATAATTATTTAATTATTAAATCAGAAAATTATTATTTTACATACTCTGTTTCAACCTTAAATTTTATTTTTGGGCTCTTTTAAATATTTATTTTTTACTAACACAGTAAAGTTGGTTATGTCGTCAAGGCTGGAAAATCCGTTCCTATTTCACCCCAATGTCTATAATAATTTTGATTAGTCCTATGTCAATATTTGGTACAAAATAAAATAAAAAATATATCCTTGGCTTAACTTACCAATAAAGCATCTTTTTTCTCGCACGGCTGATGCAATTTTTTATATTCGTATGGCGACATGTAATCGTGATAGTTGTGAATCCGTACTGTCTCATAAAAAATTTCCAGATATTCAAATACCAGTGTAACACATGACGGTAGTTATGGATACGGAACTGATTTAACCATTCCCGTTTAATTAATGAATGGAAGGACCCAATACAAGCATTATCCCAAGAAAATGTCTTCTTGTTTATGTGCGTAATTACTGTTTTTTCTTCAGACGAAGTGTTTCGCCATTATAAAGTTTTCCCGCTCCTGACACTTTTATTGTAACAGGGTTTCATGTACAGAATTTTCTCATTTTAGTTTATACTATTTTACTATGAAAATAATAACAGCATCCAACCAAAAAAAGCGCACAAATCCCCCTTGTTCAGATAAACGGTGAAAATTGATTATATAGTGCTATGACACGGTACCGGTCGTGGGTATCCAACC
>JALCNL010000061.1 GCA_022649055.1 Megasphaera sp. | reverse complement strand
GGGCAGAATGCACTGGTTAAGAAAATGATCGCATCAGAGACCGTAGGGTGTATTAACGTAATCTGTTCGGACAAGACGGGGACACTTACAGAAAATAAGATGACAGTTTCCGCTTTCTTTGACAATGTTTTTCATTCGCACCCGGAAACCTTGTCATCAGAATGGATCGCTCACAATGTCTGTCTTAATTCTACTGCAGATGTGTCTCAGGAAGGCAATTTTATCGGCAACCCGACAGAATGTGCCATGTTAAATTTTTATGAAGGATCAGAAGCCCGAAAAAAAAGCGGAAAATCATATAAGGATGAACGTGCTGCACATGATGTGCTAATGGCATTTCCTTTTTCATCGGATTTAAAGCATATGACAACGGTCAGTAATGTCGATGGCAAAATTATTTCTTATGTAAAAGGAAGTCCGGAAGCTATATTTTCAATGTGTGTTCCTTTTCCCGATTCGCAGTACCGGGAAATTAATCGGCATATTATGACGGTTCAGGAAAAAGCTATGCGTGTGATTGCTTTTGCTCATAAGGAATTGGAATCCATGCAGGATTATAGAAATGAACAATTGCATGCTAAGATGGAAACGAACATGATTTTTGATGGCTTTGTTGCTATTTCCGATCCATTAAGGGAAGATGTATACGAGGCGGTGAAAAACTGCCGCCGGGCAGGTATCGATTTAAAAATCCTGACGGGGGATAATATTATTACGGCAACGGCAATTGCCAAAGAACTTCATATTTTGGAAAATGGCCAAATTGCAGTGGAAGCTAAGGATATTTTTGATAAGGACGATGAAAAATTACTGCAGCTTCTTCCTCGTATCAGTGTGATTGCCCGCAGTACGCCTGCGATTAAAATGAGAATAGTAAAATTGCTGAAAAGTCAGGGGAATGTGGTGGCTGTTACAGGAGATGGCATTAATGATGCTCCGGCTTTGAAAAATGCTGATGTTGGTATTGCTATGGGAATTTCGGGAACGGATGTTTCAAAAGAAGCAAGTGACATTGTTTTGCTGGATGATTCTTTTTCAACAATTGTAAAGGCGATTGCCTGGGGACGTGGAATTTATGAAAATTTCAAGCATTTTATCCAATTTCAATTGACCGTTAATGTTGCTTCTGTTACGGTAGTTCTGGTTTCTATTATTCTTGGTTTTAAAGCGCCTTTTACGGCACTTCAACTATTGTGGATCAATCTTATTATGGATGGTCCCCCGGCATTGACATTGGGCTTGGAACCGATTTACAGTGATTTGATGGTACATCCGCCGACCAAGAGAAACGAGAGCATTGTTTCTATGCCAATGGTATTGAGAATTGTTTCAACAGGCATATATATCTCCATTGTATTTTTGTGCCAATATGCGTTTGATTTTTTACATGCCGGACAGGAACAGATGATAACGGTCCTCTTTACTATGTTTACGTTATTTCAGCTGTTTAACGCTTTTAATTGCCGGGAACTTCATGCGGTAAGTATTTTTAAACATTTCCTCAAAAATAAACTTATGTTAGGTGTCGTTTTTCTTACGTTTGTGCTGCAGATTTTAATTATTCAGTTTGCCGGTGCTTTTTTTGGTACTGTTCCCCTGGATGGTATGATGTGGCTGAAGATTATGGTGGTTTCAGCCAGCGTTATTTTCTTATCTGAAGTGGTAAAGCTGATATATCGCTTAGCGGTAGTTGATAAGGTGCAAATGAATTAGTTAAAACTACCTGTCATAGTGTATCATTGTGATTTTTGCTAATGTATGATATGGTAGTTAACAGCATAGTATGGGAGAGAGGACGGCGGTGTGAAATGGAACGGGATCAACGGGTGAGAAACGATAATTCATGGTGTTTTGCTTGCGGCGAAGAAAATCCAATAGGCCTTAAGCTGAAAATGAGCATACAGGGGGAATGCTGTACTGCTTATTTTACACCGCAAAAAGAACATCAAAGTTATGATGGAAATATGCATGGCGGACTTATCAGCACATTGCTGGATGAAGTTATGGGAAATTATGTATATCAAGTAGAACATCGTAAAGCATATACTGCAAAAATAGAAATTCGCTTTCGACAACCTGTGCCGATCGGTGAAACTATAAAAGTAGAAGGAAAAGTGGTAAGCCGGCATGGCAGGTTACGAATGATGGAAGGGAAGATTTGGAAAAAGGATGGTACGGTAGCAGCAGAAGCAACTGCTAGTATGATGCTTGAAACGTAGAAATAAGCATAGCTGACATTATATCTTTCACAGGAGATGCCATTGGGGAGTGCCTGACAGGTTATATTGAAGAACAGGCATTTTGCATAAAAGAACCTATTTACTTGAAGTTAGTTAACGTAGTTGTATATAATGAATATGTGGGGAGACATAAAAATGAATGGTACAGAACGAAAGAATATCAGGCCGGGCATTAGTGTAAAAATAGTACAAAAGCAACATCAAAAAACAGGGCAATTGACAGAAGGTATTGTAAAGGATATTTTGACTCGTAGTGCAGTACACCCTAGAGGTATAAAGGTACGTCTTGATACGGGTATTATTGGGAGAGTACAGGAAATTTTAGATACATCTGATAAAATATAAAAAAAATTTCATTTTGAATTTTGAGATAGAGTGGGAAGCATGTAAATTAATAGATGCTTCCTTTTTTGTCGTATATATGTCCGAAAACAGCCAGTGTTTTATGGAGGACATGATATAATATCATTATGGGAGGAGTTGCTTATGGAAGAAAAAGAACGAAGAGTATATTATGCGGCGTTTAGATCTAAAGATAGGCGGTTTGACGGACAGTTCTTTGTTGGAATTTCTTCTACTGGCATCTACTGTCGTCCTATATGCAGAGCAAGACTTCCGAAAGAAGAAAACTGCCGTTATTTTAAGACAGCGGCAGAAGCAGAACAAGCCGGATTTCGTCCTTGTCTGTTGTGCCGGCCGGAGCTTGCACCTGAAAAATCATTCACGGCAAAAGGAGAAGAAATTGCAATTCAAGCTGCCAGGTTATTAGAAGAACATTGCGGAAGTGGTGTCAGCATAACGGTCTTGGCTAAGCAGCTGGCGTGTACAGACCGTCATCTGCGGCGTGTCTTTGCGGCAGCGTATCATGTAACTCCTGTTGCATATTTGCAGACCTGCCGTCTTCTTTTGGCAAAAAGTCTGCTTACAGATACTAATCTATCTATACTTGAAATTGCTATGGCAGCGGGATTTGGAAGCCTAAGGCGCTGTAATGAATTATTTAAAAAACAGTATCATTTGGCACCAACAGTCCTTCGTAACGGATTAAAAAAGAGAAAAGAAAAAAACGAAGTACTTACCGTTGGTATAGGCTACCATCCGCCTTATGAATGGAAAAAGATGCTTGACTTTCTTGCTTTGCGGGCGATACCGGGGGTAGAAGTTGTGCAAAATGACTGCTACATGCGTACAATAAGTCAGGTTGACAGGCAGGGAATCTATCGATCAGGATGGATAAAAGTAAAAAATGATCCGGTGAGAAGTATGCTGTTAGTCACGCTGAGTGATACCTTGATTACTGTTATTCCACAGATTTTGGGCCGAATTAAGCGTTTATTTGATGTATATTGTGATCCGGAAGTCATATATACGGCATTGCTGCCCATGAATACGATAAAATCAGGATTATGTGTAAAAGGGACACGTGTACCCGGTTGTATAAATCCCTTTGAACTGGCCGTACGTGCCGTACTTGGGCAGCAAATTACGGTAAAGGCTGCAACAACGCTGGCGGGAAGATTTGCAGAAACTTTTGGGACACCGATAGAAACAACGATACAAGGATTATCCTATGTGTTTCCAACTGCCGAAAAAATTGTGGGTCTTGGGACAACTGGGGAAAATAAAATAGCATCATTGGGAATTATTTTGACACGGGCAAGGACAATTAAGGCCTTGGCGCAGTTATTTTATCAGGAGGATAATTACTGTCAAGTATATGCAGATCCAGAAAAAGAAATAAAAAAATTGCTGGCAATTCCCGGGGTCGGTGTGTGGACGGCTGGATATATAGCGATGCGGGCAATGGGATGTACCGATATTTTTTTAGAGACGGATTATGGAATAAAAAAGGCAATGGAACCTATGACTGCAAAAGAAATGCTGCAACAAGCGGAAAAATGGCGGCCGTGGCGAAGTTACGCCGTGATGAATTTGTGGGATTTTTTATCGGAAAAGGGGCATTGATTATGAAGTATGCAGCAAAAGCGCAAACACCTCTGGGGAAAGTCTTGCTGGCGAGTGATGGAAGTTATCTTACAGGCGTATGGTTTGCAGGGCAAAAATATTACGCTGCTGGTATAGGTAATGATATCATATATAATCAGCATATACCTATATTTACTCAAACTGTATCTTGGCTGCAACGGTATTTTTCGGGGGAAAATCCGAAAATAGATGAATTACTTCTTGCCCCTGCGGGAAGTACATTTAGGCAAATCGTCTGGCGAATTTTGTGTGATATCCCGTATGGACACGTTCGCACGTATGGTGATATTGCTGCGGAAGTGGCGGCATATAATGGAATAAAAACCATGTCGGCACAGGCAATCGGCGGAGCTGTGGGGCATAATCCGATTTCTATTATTATTCCGTGCCATAGAGTGGTCGGGGCTAAGGGGAGTCTCACCGGATATGCCGGCGGCATAGAAAAAAAACAACGATTGCTTGCAGCAGAAGGGGTTGATGTACGCACTTTATCTGCACTTGTGCGATGATGGCTGCGTTTATATAGACAAGTTATTTAGGAGGGAATTCGCATGGACATTCGATGTATTTTTTTAAAATCGGAGGATATTATACATCTTTTGCATGAACAACATATTCCATTTGAAATTCATCAACATCCGGCAGCGTATACTATTGATGATTTATCAAATTTAGAAATTCCGCATAAAGAACGGATTGTAAAAAATCTTTTTTTGCGTGATGATAAAAAGAAAAACTATTATTTAGTGGCACTGCCAGGATATAAAAAAATCGATCTAAAAATATTGAGCGAAAAGATTTCCAGCAGAAGACTCAGTTTTGCCAGTGAGATAACGCTGTATGAAATGATGCGTCTGGAAAAAGGGGATGTAACGCCCTTTGGCGTGTTAAATAATCAAGAGAAAAATATTACTATGATATTTGATGCTTCTTTGCAAGGTCAAATAATAGGAGTACACCCTCTTGATAACACAAAGACTATTTTTCTCTATTTCGAAGATATGCTTACATTAATTAAAGAATATGCTAAAGATGTACAGGTGCTTCCTATATAGGAAGCAAAAGCAGTGTGCGGCAATATTTTCTGACATAAAATATACTCCTTCTACGCAAACTGTTTCGGCACTTCAACCGTTGCGTAAAAAGGAGTATATTTTTCGTTCTTATTTCATAGAGATAGAATCCGTAAAAATATTAAAAGCAATATATAATTGCCAATAATACATTTTTGTCAGGTATATGCCTGGACGGCAAGGCTCACTCCCAGATCAAATGCTTTTTGACAGTCTTTTGGAAACTCTTCTTTTTTTCTTTTTGCTTTTTCTTTTTCGTTAAAACTTGTCACAACATAATTGGAATAACTGGTAAATTGGTATGTGTCAGTAACATACAATGATTTTGATGGACCTAAAATTCTTTCAAATAGTTGTTCCATACGTGTTAAATGAGGTTTGTATCCAACGGCTTTCAATTTTTCCTGCGTTACATTCATTGTATATATCAAACCAACAGGTAATTTTTTGGGGAAAAGAGTAGAATACATATTGTCATATACTAAATAGGGAAATAACAGTCGTTCCATAAAAGCTCGCACGGTTCCTGTTACATCGCCAAAATATATAGGAGAGCCAATAACTATGGCATCTGCTGTTTCGATTTTGTTGAGAATAGCGGTTAAATTATCTTTTATTGCACATCGGCCATAGCTTTTTCCGTCCTTTAGTTTGCATGCAAAACAGCTTCGACATCCTTTATAATCATAGTCATATAAATGAATAAGTTCGGTACTAAACCCCTGTGATGCAGCACCTTTCATTGAGTATTTCAATACTGTTTCCGTATTCCAACCCTTTCTTGGACTGCCGTTAAAAGCTAGATACTTCATGTCTATTCCTCCTTCTGAAATTAAATTTTCAATATACCAAACTGTATGATAACGATGCATACATATAGGGCCTTATTGACAACAGTTTATTTTTTTATCATTATATAATTACTTTAAAAAAAATAAAAGTATGCACTTTTTAGGTAGATACTATATAAAAGGAGAGGTATTATGAAATGGAATCCGGATAAATGTGATTGCTCCGTGGCGTATACATTAGCCGTTGTGGGCGGTAAATGGAAATGGCTGATTATTTACAAATTATGGAATAACGGAATTCAGCGTTATGGAGAATTAAAGAAAAGTATTCCTCATATTACTCATAAGATGTTGAGTCAACAGCTTAAAGAATTAGAATTAGAAAAATTAATTTCACGTAATGAATATCACCAGATTCCTCCTAAAGTAGAGTATGCATTGACTGAAAAAGGGACCTCGCTTATTCCTATTTTGCAGCTTATGTCGCAGTGGGGAGATGATAATAAACCTGATACAGATAGTAAGTAAAGGTATATGAGGGATAATGATATGTATAGGAGATGATCACTGGAAAGTATTTGATTATACTGTGAGTAAAAAATATAAATTTAAGTACAGGCAGATGAGGAGAATTTTAATGAATATACAAGAAGATATTCGTACACAAATGATGGAAACCGTAGAAACAGTTAAAAGAATCAAACCGATGGCGGGTTCTATTACCAATACAGTGACTATTAATTTTGTTGCTAATGCACAATTAGCTGTTGGAGGATCAGCTGCTATGGTGTATTTACCAGATGAAGGGGTTGCTATGGCTAAAGCGGGAAGTGCTATGTATATTAACGTGGGGACTATGTTCCCGTTATATGAAGAAAGTTTGCCGCTGACAGCCAGAACGTTATATGAAAATAAAAAACCATGGGTATTGGATCCGGCGGCAATTGGTATAGGTGAAATGCGCACGAATATGCTGCTGCGGTTTAAAGAATATAAACCTTCAATTATACGCGGGAATGCGTCGGAAATTATTGCGTTGGCGGGGCTGTGGAATTTGGAAGGCGGCACTGGTAAGTCAAGCGTGCGCGGTGTAGATTCGACGGATATGGTGTGTGATGCAGAAGAAGCCGCAGCAGCGTTGGCACGCTGGACGTCTGGAGCAGTTGCTGTGTCGGGAGAAGTTGATTTTATCACAGATGGCAGTCTGGGTGTATATTCTTATGGAGGTTCCCTATTTATGGAAAAAATAACGGGAGCCGGATGTTCTCTTGGGGGTGTTATGGCAGTGTATTCAGCTGTGGCGTCTCCCTTTATTGCGGCGCTTACGGGTGCGGCTATATATAACCTGGCAGGTGAGCGCGCTGCGAAAAAAGCAGAGGGACCGGGATATTTTCAGATGATTTTTTTAGATGAATTATATAAAGCATCGGCAGCGGATATTGCCGGACATGAATTTACTCTCAAAGATAGGTAACGAACCATTTATTTTGAAGACAAGAAAGAACGATTATAAAAATATTGCTTTTATTATCTAAAGATTTTGAGATGATGGCGTTTAGTGTTTTTGTTGATGTATTTGGCTGGGTCGGAAATGATTATGGGATTTTCATCGAGGTTGAGACTGGTAGACTTGTTAAAATCATGCTCGGTATTGTTAATCTTCCTGTCATTGTTGATAAAACAATAGATGAATTTCAACGGAACAGTATAATGTATTAACTGTTCTGGAGGAAGGGTTGAAGAAATTTACTCTTCTTTCCGGTATTCATTTGAATCACTCCTTTTTATTTGGTATAATCCAACTATATAATGTAGAGTAACTCTATATCAAAAGGCAATATGACTACTGCAGAATACGGTTTAATTGGAATATAATTGAGAAAGGAATGGCTGCCAAATGATTAAAGAAATTATGGAAAGACGGAGTATTCGAAAATTTTCTTCCCAGCCAATAGATAAAATAGATATTTTGCATATTATAGAAAGCGGGACAAAAGCACCATCAGCTAAAAACAGACAGCCGTGGAAGTTTATAGTTGTTCAGGGGAATGCGAAAGAAAAGATGCTGCAGGCTTTTTATAACGGCGTACAGCGTGAGGAAAATGGGACGGCGTGTTTGCCCGGAAGTGTACAATTTATTTCAGGCGCACGGTATACTATAGAAATAATGAAACAAGCTCCGGTTATTATTTTTGTTCTCAATACGATGGGAAAAAACATGTTTTCTTCTATGACAGATGAGGATAGAGTGTTTGAGGTGTGCAATATTCAATCCGTTAGTGCGGCTATACAAAATATGTTGTTAGCAGCTACAGAAAGGAAAATCGGCAGTCTTTGGATATGTGATATTTATTTTGCTTATCAGGAATTATGTAAATGGCTGGATCATGATGGAGAATTGCTGGCAGCGATTGCTTTAGGGTATCCCGAGGAGCAGCCGAAACCGCGGCCAAGAAAGAAAATAGAGGAAGTTGTCGAGTGGATGGGGTAATTTAATAGAGGTAAAAGAGTTATCGTGGGGCAGTCTGAATGAAGATGGGGGACTGTATGAATCTCTGAAAAGAGAAATAGGCATACCTTTCGGTAATAAACATTAACGCTGCAGACAGGAAAATAATAGGGAGTTTATCTTGCTTGCAATAAAATGTATTATCGTAAGTGGGATAGGAGGGGATCTTGTGAAGGAAGAAGAAAAAATTTTTGCAGGATATATATTCAACAACCGGACTAAAGAACTTGTGGATATTAAACATAAAGCGCATGATGCTTGTAAAAGATATAATGCGATGGATGAATCTGATCCGCTTCGGTCGGCTGTTGTAAAAGAATTTATTGGAGATATTGGGAACACGTACTATTTTCAAGGACCTATGCAATTTAATTATGGTTGCCATACATTCATCGGAGAAAACTTCTTTGCTAATTTTAATTTAACAATTATGGATGATGGGTGTATTTATATTGGCGATAATGTTTGTTTTGGACCTAATGTCTCTCTCATGGCGACAAACCACCCGCTTATCGCACAAGAACGTTTGGGATTGAATAAAGATGGCACTATGACGATGGCCGAATATGCCGATTCTATTCATATTGGAGATAATGTTTGGCTGGCTTGTAATGTGGTTGTTTTGGGTGGCGTACACGTTGGCAATAATGTTGTTATCGGGGCGGGAAGTGTTGTAACAAAAGATATTCCAGAAGGATATTTGGCCTTTGGAAATCCGTGCCGCCCATATCGAAAAATTACGGCATTGGATACGAAAGCTCATCTTATTTTGGAAGAAGATCGAGATTATTTTGCCTGTAATTTATATCACAAGTAAAAAGTATCACTTGTCAAGTATAATTTTATTTAAAAATATCCGTAGACATCATACGAGGTGCGTATTAACCTGGTATGGTGTCTTTTTATTTTAATGGCAGTGTCCTGTATTGTTATCTGCTGACAAAAAGAGTATAATGATGATAACGAGGATACTGAATTTGTATTATTGGGTACTGAGGAGGATGAGCAATATTATTCAATTACAAATTATCATGGCAGCTGCCGCAGAAATTAAGATGCATGGATTTAAATTTACTATGAATGATGTAACAGCAAGACTGCATATAAGCAAGACATCATTATATGGATATTTTCCTTCAAAAAATGCATTAGTAGCTGCCGTTATAAAAATGGTGCAGGAAGATGTGCAGCGGCAGGAAGAAGCTATTTACAATGATTCGGAACGCAGCATTGAAGATAAATTTCAAGCAGTGATGTCCGTTAGTCCGGCATTAGTGGGGCCCAGCAGTGACAGTATTTATTGTGACTTGCAAACGACATATCCGGAACAATGGCGTAATGTGGAAAATTTTCGGCAGCAGCGGTTGGACAGATTAATTACATTACTTGAAAAAGGAGTTTCTTCCCAGAAAATAAAGCCTATTAATTTTAGTGTATTGAAACAATTGGTCTTTTTTTCCATGAATGATTTGTTCGATCATACTTTTCTCGTGGAGAATAATATGACCTATTATGACGCGGTTGTATCCTTGTCAAAAATCCTTACCCGGGGATTTATTGAAGAAAAAGGCATATAAGGAATGCCGTATAATGTCATCATTTCATTTTTGAAATGAAAACATGTTTTTTGTAAGTGAGTAGGAGTGATTCAATATGAGTACGATTAAAAACAAAATGACACGAATGGTGTTAAAGGAAGGCTTGGATTTGGCCATACATCATATGGAAAAAGATCCGGCAGCCGGTATGCAGGATGTAGTAACTTTAGTAGATAAATATTTAAAGCCTACGCCATATGATCAGAATCAAGAAGGGCAGAATACATTTTCGTATATCAAGCAGTATCTAGAGAATCCGCAATCAAAATGGTGGCGCTATGCGGAAAATTTGCTGCGGGATGTAGATAAGAATGTAATAAAGATGTTTATTTTGAATGTAGGATATGAATCTGGATACCAAGGTAATAACCTGCGACATCAATTAATGAAAGAAAAGTCGTGCAGTATACCGTGGGCGATTTTATTTGATCCGACTTCTATGTGTAATATGCACTGTACGGGATGTTGGGCGGCGGAGTATGGGCATATGCTGAATTTGAGCAATGAAGATATGGACACTATTGTAGAACAGGGAGAAAAGATAGGGTGTCACTTTTACTTACTTACAGGCGGGGAACCGCTGATGAGAAAAAATGACATTATCACCTTAGCGCGAAAACATCCCACAAGTGAATTTCATGTTTTTACGAATGGATCCTTGATTACGGATGAATTTTCCCAAGCGGCAGCAGCTGCCGGTAATCTGTCTTTTTCGTTAAGCATAGAAGGGTTTGAACAGGCCAATGATAAAAGACGAGGAAAGGGAAGTTTTCGACGTATTATGAAGGCTATGGATATTTTGCACCGGAATCGCCTGTTATTCGGTATTTCCGTTTGTTACACAAAATTGAACTATAAAGATGTGACATCAGATGAGTTTTTGGATATGGTTATTGAAAAAGGATGCAAATATGCGTGGTATTTTCATTATATGCCGGTAGGAAATGAAGCGGTTCCTGATTTACTGTTATCTCCTGATGAACGCACCTATATGTATCATCGTGTACGGGAAATTCGTTCAGAACAGTGTGATAAACTATTCTTTGCCATTGATTTTCAAAATGATGGAGAATTTATTGATGGTTGTATTGCCGGCGGACGAGCTTATCTGCATATTAATGCCAACGGAGATATTGAACCCTGCGTGTTCATTCATTATTCGGATACCAATATTCATACAGGTACATTAATGCAAGCTCTTGAAAACCCCTTATTTATGGCATATCATACACGACAGCCGTTTAATAAAAATTTACTGCAGCCTTGTCCTATGCTGGAAAATCCATCTATACTGCCGGAAATTATTCGTGAATCTAAAGCTCCTTCCACTGATTTACAGTCTCCTGAATCGGCAGAACATTTATGTGCAAAATGCAAAAAATATGCAAAGGACTGGCACCGGACTGCGGATAAGCTGTGGACTGACAGCGGGCATCATGTATTATAGCTAATGTAGTTAACTGGGAGTATAGCAGAGATTGGTGTTTTTAAGATTTAGACATCAATCTCTCATACTTATTATGAAAAAGGAGGTGATGATACATGAGTCAAAAGAAATGGAATGTTGCTATCGGTTTTGCAACAGGAAGAAAAAATTTTTATCGTATCCTGCGAAGTTATGTATTAAATTGTTTAGAATCAGGCCTGCTGGATAATAAAGATGTAGGATTAAATTTGTTTGTTGCATATGATTTGGAGTATCGTCATACCAGCAAAGCTGATTTTGTTGCAATCAATCCGGAAATTTCGAAATTACTGGATAGTGTACATTTTATTGGCAAATCAGAGATGTTGATTGAAAAGAAAAATATGTTGAAACGCGGTATTATTACGGAAGCAGAAGCTAAAGTTATTTTTCGGCGCGGGTATGCGCTGCAACGGAATATTATTTTGTATAAGGCCATTGAAAACCATATGGATTGCTTACTTTTTCTCGACGATGATGAATATCCTGTAGCTTTGACAAAAAGTATTGAAACTGATTTATGGGGCGGGCAGCGTGTCATTCAATCACATCTCAAATATATTAAGGATGCGGATATTACTTGCGGACATCATTGCGGTTATATATCACCGATTCCCTATGTGGAATTTTCGCACGCTTTTCCCGAAGATATATTTAAGAAATTTATTCAATCGTTAAGTAATGATATTATAAATTGGGATACTATCCGCAGTGTAATGAAAAACGGCGGGGTAACGTATGCCGATAAGCAGATTTTATTGCGTAAGGAAGTAAAAACAGTACAGGATATCAACGGAGCTAAATTTATTTCTGGTTCCAATCTTTGCATTAATTTACAAAATCCAAAACGAGTATTTCCTTTTTACAATCCGCCAGGGGCGCGTGGAGAAGATACTTTTTTAAGTACCTGTTTAACGGAACGCAAGGTACTGCAGATTCCCTGCTATACTTTTCATGATGGATTTGGTGCGTATCGTTACATGTTGGCAGGTGTTTTGCCTGTACGAATGAAAATGATACGAGCTGATTCCTCACGTGTGTTGAAACGTTTTTATACAGCCTGCATAGGCTGGATACGATATAAACCGTTGTATATTTATATTACGGATAGAGAACATTATCGCAGCCGAATTGCAGAAATGACTGAAAGCCTGGAAAAAACATTACCGTTTATTTGCCGATATTTTAAATCAGACATGTTTATGATGGTGTTGCGGGAATTAAAAAAATATGATAATACTATTGATAAACAATATACATATTTTGAAAATAATAAACTAATATGGTCCCGTCTATTGAAAACGTTACAAGAATAGATATACTAACATGACATGTAGAAAAATGTTATAAAAAGACGCCGTTTGGCGTCTTTTTCATATCATGAAAGTGGGTAATATACAAATGATTTTTATTATGAAGTGTGATAACGTACCTCGGGAGGGTACCCGTTTCGGTGAACGATTGACAAGAATATTTTTTGTGCATACAATAAAACACATAGATATATCTGATTTTGTAACTGTTCGCGGTCCGCATCAGTCAGGTATAAAATAGAGTATGTGGAATAGAAGGGGAAAAATGTTAAAAAAAGTGGCACTGGTCATCTTACCAGAAATTTATGGTATTAATCCATTTATTGAAGAAGTAAAGAAAAAATATCAGGATTTAGGTTTTTGTGTTTTTTCTCCCAATTTATTATTGCGTCCTTATTTTCCTTATACGGAACGGGAAGAAGCATATCTGTTTTTTCAAAGTCATATCGGGTTTGGGGCATATAAAGATATTGACTATTTAATGGAAGAGTTACAAGCTTCTTATGAAAAAGTTATTATATTAGGTTTTAGCGTCGGAGCAACATTAGCTTGGCGGTGCAGTGGACGAGGACACGTTGACGGAATTGTTGCTTGTTACGGTTCCCGTATTCGAGAGTATCTGGAGGTAGAACCGCGATGTGATTCCCTGTTGCTTTTTGCGGAAAAGGATTCTTTTTCTGTGACAACAGTACATCGAGCCGTGTCTTCAAAAAAAAGCGTACAATCTATCATACTTCCTGCTGCGCATGGATTTTTTGATAGGTATAGCGAGAGGTATGATAAAGAACAAGCAAATAAAGGATGGCAGTACATTGATAAATTTATCGATGGTGTTATAGAGACATAGAATTAAAAAGGTTCAATTACAGCATGGCAAACGGAGAAATGATATGATAAGAAATAAGAAAAAATGGATACAGGCCGGAATCATAATTTTAATTATTCTTTTGGCCGGTGGAGCGATATATATGAAAAAAGTTATGAATTATCAAGAAAAAGTACAGCATATTGTTATTCATAATGTGGATATTTCAGCAAAAGCGGATGGGGTATATATCGGAACTTGTGATGCGGACCTTATTTCTGCAACGGTTGAAGTTACGGTTTATAATGGAAAAATTACGAAGATCCATATTCTGCAGCATAAAAATGGACGCGGTAAACCGGCAGAAGCTGTTTTGGATAACATAATTAAGGAGCAAAAAATCAAAGTAGATGCTGTATCAGGGGCAACTAATTCAAGTATTGTTTTGGAAAAAGCCGTTGAAAATGCACTTAATACATAAAGCAATCTATTTTTCTAAAAGAGAAAACATCTGCAATTATAAT
>JALCNL010000060.1 GCA_022649055.1 Megasphaera sp. | reverse complement strand
CTTCGCCGTCCGCTGCCGTTACACTTTGTTGACTTCATGCGGTTTGAACCGGGTGGACATGGGGTTGTCCTCCGGCTTGACTTGTCCCATTTTACCGAGCTGGGCATGCTTGCTCATAAAATAGGTGTGCAGCAAGGATTCCGGTATCTCGCCCAGGGGTTCTCCCAAAAACTTTTTATATACTTTCTGGATCGCCGGATTTTCCCAGCTGGCTTTGATTTCGGTTGCCGCATCGCGGGCATACAAAGCCTCCATCCGTGCCTGCCGCGCGGCCTTGACTTGGGGCAGTTTCATTTTCGGCTGACCGCCGCCGCCGATACAGCCGCCGGGACAGGCCATTATTTCGATAAAAGAGTAATCCTCAAAGGCATTGCGAACAATCAAATCATCAATGAACCTTCTGGCATTGGCAAGTCCGCTGATGGCTGCCACATGGATCACAAAATGGCCGAACGTGACCGTTGCTTTTTTTACTCCTTCCAGTCCTCGCACGGGTTCAAAAGGCAGAAAAATAGCAGGCGCTTTGCGGCCGGTAAACAGGTAATAGGCTGTCCGCAAGGCGGCCTCCATCACCCCGCCCGTATTGCCGAAAATGATACCGCCGCCGGAAGCCCGCCCGAATACCTCATCAAAAGGGGAATCCTCCAAGGCATCAAAATCAAGGCCCTCGTCCGTCATCCACCGGGCGAGTTCTCTCGTGGTAATACAATAATCCGTATCCCGAATACCGGGAATATCCCAATACTGCGACGAAGCATTCAACTCGGGCCGGCGTATTTCGGCTTTTTTCGCCGTACAGGGCGTAACACAGACATTGACGATATTTTCAGCTTCTATATCTTTCATTTTTGCAAAATATGTTTTAATGACCGTGCTTAAAATACTGATCGGACTTTTTGTGGTCGATAAATTGGGGATCAAATCCGGATAAAAAAGCTCCGCAAATTCTACCCATCCCGGGCAGCAGCTGGTAAATTGCGGGATGGGAGCTTCTTCTGACTGCAGGCGGTTGAGCATTTCCGTTGCTTCCTCCATAATGGTCAGATCCGCACCAAAGTTTGTATCAAATACATAGTTGCCGCCGAGGGCCCGCAGGGCAGCCACCATTTTTCCCTCCACAAACGTACCAAAGGGTTTGCCGAAGGCTTCTCCCAATCCGACACGCACGGCCGGTGCCGTTTGGAACACAACGATTTTTTCCGGATTTTTAACAGCTGCCTTTACTTTTTCAATTTCCGAGACTTCGGTGATCGCGCCGAACGGACATACGGCAGCACATTGGCCGCAATGCACGCACATCGGCACATCTCCCGTACTGGGAAGATAATAATGATCAAGAACAGTCATTTCGTTCGCACACGTACGGCGGCACAATGTACAGTTTTTGCACTTACTTTCATCGAATTGCACAGCAACATTGTGCTCGTCGATGGGAACTCGACGAGGAATTTCTCTGAAACGACTTGTAAATGTAGGCAATGTATTCTCTCCTTAGGGGTAACCACTGTAAAGTATTATTTTCACAATCTCTTGGTTATAGGATAATACAAATGTTGTAATTTTTCCATTGTTTTTGTGAAAATCCCCTAATGGATTTTACATAGATACCATTCCGTTTACGCATAATTTATACAGTTACTGTTTTTTGTCCTCCAATTCACACCAGCGTGCTGTCATATGGTCTACTTTTTCTTGAATTTCCCGCTGTTCCTTCATCCTGTTTTCCAGTTGTTCATAATTGCTGCCGGCGGCAGCAACCGCACGGTTCCATCCTGCGAGCATCTTTTCATACCCCGGCAGTTCCCGGGTAATCGTCGCCAGTTCTTCTTTTTCGCGAAACGTCAATCCCTTTTTCTCCTGATGCAGTGATTTCGAAGAAAAGGGCTTCTCTTCGTTTGTGACGAGCTTGGCGGTTGGTTTTTCCGTATGTTTTACAACCTTTTCCAATAAATATTCAGAATAGTCGCCATAATACCGCTGCCAGGTTCCGTGTTCCAAAATAAACAATGTATCCGCCACGCGATCCAAAAAATACCGGTCATGGGATACCGTCAAGACCACGCCTTGATAGGTATCGAGATATTGTTCCAATACGATCAGCGTGGGTATATCCAAATCATTGGTCGGTTCATCCAAAAGCAATACGTTCGGCTGCTCCATAAGAAGGCGCAGCAAATACAGGCGGCGTCGCTCTCCGCCGCTAAGTTTATAGATATAAGTCCACTGCATTTCCTCGGTAAACAAAAATTGTTCCAGCAGCTGGGACGCAGATATGGTCTTACCGAATTGATTGGTTACATACGAACCATGCTCCTGCACATATTCTATAACCCGTTGATTTTCATCAAATACAGGCAGCTGCTGCGTAAAAAAACCAAACCGTACCGTTTGGCCGATAGTCAAATTTCCTTCCGTCGGAACCAATTGTCCTGCCAGCACTTTCAGCAGTGTCGATTTGCCGACACCGTTTTCGCCGATGATGCCGATGCGGTCATGCTTGACAACGTGATAGGTCACATGCCGGAACAGGGGTTCCTTTTTTTCGTATGCAAATGCTACGTCGTCTATATCCAGAATGGTCTTACCCAAGCGTGTCGACGTATCTAACATTTCCACAGTACCCGCCGGTTTTCCCGATTCCATGGCACAGAGCTGCTCATATCGTTCCTTACGCGCCTTCTGTTTCGTCGAACGGGCCTGCGCTCCGCGTTGGATCCAAGCGGTTTCCCGGCGGATCAGATTACGGCGCTTCGCTTCACAGGCTTCTTCCCGTTCCAAGCGCTGCTGATGCAATTCGAGATATTGTGCATAACTTCCTGTATAGGCATAGACCTTGCCCCTGTCGAGTTCGAGCATAGAATCGATAACCTGATCCAGAAAATAACGGTCATGCGTACTGAGCAGCAAAGCCGCCGGACTGTCATGCAAATATTGTTCCAGCCATACGATGGTCGTATCATCTAAATGGTTTGTCGGTTCGTCCATGATCAGCAGATCACAGGGTAAAATAAGAGCACGCGCGAGGCCTACTCGTTTGCGCTGCCCGCCGGACAGCGTATCGACTCCTTGGTCCAAATTTTCAATACCTAATTGCTGCAAGATGATTTTTGCCTTTTGTTCCAATTCCCAGGCCTGCAGGCGATCCATATCCTCCATCAAGGCTGCAACGCCTTCATTATCGTTATGCTGCACGGCCGCTTCATATCGGCGCAGCAGTGCCATCACCGGCAAATCCCCATCCAGTACACTTTCCAGCACAGTCCGGCCCGGTGCAAATTCCGGCTCTTGCGGCAGGAAGTGAATACGCGCTTTTTGATTGTACTGTATCTCCCCGCTGTCTGTTTCTACTTGGCCGGCAATAATCCGCAGCAAAGTGGATTTACCGGCACCGTTTAACCCGATCAGTCCGATTTTCTGTCCGTTGTCAATAGAAAAATGCACATTATCGAATAGAACACGCATGCCATATGATTTTTTTACGTTTTCTGCCGTTACTATATTCATCGCTGATATTACCTTCTTTACTATAGTCGCTTATAGAATAGCATACCCATAAATCGCACTTTTTCGCAAACACTGCTATTTTGATGCAGAAATGACTTGTTCGTTTACAACCACCCCGTGATGCTGGATTCCGCTGCGTCTAGTATTCGCCGTCACACTGTCTGTTCTTATTTATTTTTCTTTTCCTGCAGTGCAATCATATCTTTCGGTTTGGTGCTCCACCGGTGTTGAAACCATAACCATTCCGTCGGATGATCTTTAATAAATTGTTCCGTCAACGACGCCATTTTCCGCGTCAGGCGCGCTATATCTTCTTCCGGGTGTCCGGTGTCTTCATAATGCATCACTTCCCCTACGATAATTTGGTTATGATGATTTTTATCATGAACGGCAAAAATAGGCAGAATAGGGGAATGAAATTTTTCAGCAAATGTCGCCGGTCCTCTGGGAGTGGATGCCATTTTCCCCAAAAACATTTGAGGAACTCCGTAGAATCCGCCGTCTTGATCCGCTAAAAATCCCAATATTTTTTTTCGTTTCAACGACCTCGCCGCACATATCATTTCATTTCCGCCGCGAACAAAGATTTCGATTCCCATCATTTCTCGATTTTCATTCAAAAAGCGGGTGACTTGATCATTCGGCTGTTTTTTTACAATTACGGTTACGGGAAATCCGTACAGGGCAGGTACGGCTCCTAACCATTCCCAATTGCCAAAATGGCCGGTTAAAATAATCACTCCCTTTTGTTCCTTCAATGCCGCTTCTATCCGTTCCGGATGATCAATAGAAACCTGGTTCAATACCTGTTGTTTCTTTAAATTCGGCGTATACAAAATTTCAACTAACGACTGCCCCAAATTTTTAAACATGGCATCAATAATCCATTCCGCTTTTTTCTCACTGCAGCCAAGACCGCGCATCACATGAAAGACACCTCGTTTTTGCTGCTTCTTCAATATCGTTTTCATAAGGGGGCCCAATCCTCTTCCAACAAACAAAACGGTTGGATATGAAAAAAGACAAACGATCTTACTTACACCTCGTATGACTGTATACTGCCAATTATTCGACAAAATTACGCTGCCCCTTTTCTTTGAATGTATCCTTCTCTGCCATTATTTGGCATCTTCTATATATTTTATACTATTTAAGGCACAAAAAATATAGCTGAAAAGCATGGATATTCATGTTCTATCAGCTATATCAGATAGTTAACCAGTTTTTGTTATAAATAAAAAAGCATCCATTTCTATTTATATGCTTCTAACTCAATACTGTGCTGAACCTAAAACAACACCCACTATGGTACCCAATAAAAATTCACTGAATCCATCATCCCCATTATCATGGTGCCACCGATACCAATCATGCCATTCATGGGCATGTGCTCTTTGCCAATCACGATCCCCGTCATGGTCTCGCCATTCTCTATCATGGTCTCGCCACTCCTGTTTATGATTTCTCCATTGTTGATCGTGATTACGCTGCCAGTGTTCATCATGATTTTGCCATTGTGGGCCACGCGACGGCATCGCATAGGTATTCGTTATTCCGATTCCACTAAATGTAACTAAAAATGTACCTAAAAGTAATGTACTCATTATTTTCTTCATTTCAGAATACCTCCTTTACAACTTTCTTTCTCTATTCGTATATGTATTATAAGCCATATTTTTTTTGCCGTCTATTGATGAACTGAAAATTAGACGGAACTGTGACATAGTTGATATATTTATATGGCTGCTTTCGCCATGTAAATATATCAATTCGAATTTTACTATAAAATCATCCAAAATACTACACCCTCCAACCACTAAATTAATAAGAACAACCATATCTTACAAATAATTCTTATTCATGATATAATACAAAGTGTGGAAAAGTATATATTATGTTATTATTTACATGTATGGGAGGGATGGAATTATGGCCGATTTTGCAAATCCGTTTGGGATGAATGTCAATCGAAAACTGACAAATGAAGAATTAATACAGGCAATTCGTCTGGATATCTCCGGGGAATTAGAGGCAATCTACCTTTACGATGCCCATGTACAAGCTACCGATAACAAGGCTGCTATAAAGGTACTTTCCGATATTCGCGACGAAGAAAAAGCACACGTCGGCGAATTAATGACGCTATTACGTATTCTCGATCCCCAAGAAGCGGATTTATTTTTATCAGGTGAATCGGAAGTAAATGAATTAATGAAAAACGCAGCGGAAGAAGTGGTTTCAAAAACACCGGCAGCCACACCTGTTTCGACTATTGGCAGTTTAATAAAAGATGAGTAATATAAACATATACGGGAGGGATATTGATATGGATTATTTAACGAGAAGCGACACTCCTATACAGGAAGAACTGTGGGCTCAAATCGATAAGACAGTTACCCAATCAGCCAGCAGTATTTTAACTGGACGGCAATTCATTCCCTTATTCGGACCCTTGGGCATAGGTGTGAATACCGTTACGATTGACGATGCCGACACGTTTAAGGAAACAGCAACAGACGGTATTCTAACTACGGTCGGCAGAAAATTTGTCGAACTGCCGACCGTATATACAGATTTTACATTATATGGCAGAGATATACAAAATTCGCTTCATTTAGGATATCCGATAGATTTGACCAAAGCCGACAGTGCTGCTCAGCAGGCAGCAATCCGTGAAGATACACTTATTTTCTTTGGCAATGACGCATTAGAAATCGAAGGTTTATTAACCGTCGCAGGTAGTCATACGCTAAAGAAGTCCGATTGGAAAATAGGTGAAAATGCTTTCACAGATATATCCACCGCAATTACTATGTTAATTGAAAAGGGAATATATGGAACCTATTCGTTAGTACTGAGTTCCGACTTGTATTTACAGCTCCACCGCCTCCAACCAGGTACGGGATTGTTGGAAGTGGACCGCATAAAGGAGTTGCTGCACAAACGAGTATATTCCACCCCCATATTGGGCCACAATAAAGCCGTGTTGGTAACATCGGATAGCAGCAATATAGATCTGGTTGTCGGTCAGGATTTAAAAACGGCATATTTAGAAGAAGTAGACCTCAATCATCGTTTTCGTATTCTCGAAACAATCCGTTTACGGATAAAACGTCCACAGTCCATTGTAGTTTTTGAGTAACAACTACGATTATTTACAAACAGTATATTTGATTTATTAACAAAACAACAAGACGGTACTGCCATCATTAGGTCATGATGGCAATACCGTCATGTTATTTTGTTATTGCACTTGCATTATACCTTTCTTCCCATATACCGTTTTACAGATGCGGTAACACGTATGATTCTGTAACGTACTATCTATAAATAATTCCGTATACCGCCGCTATGTATGCAGTCTCCGGCACCTGTCCCATGAACGTCCATAGGAATAATGCCTTGCTTGATTCAGTAAAGTAAAGTAAAATGTAAACATATTTTTAATTTTATTATTTTATCTTTTATTATATATGTATATATAGTCATGTAAAAGATCATTAGAAATGGGATCTTTTCCCGTTGAGAGGAGTTTTTTCTTATGTTTCAAACAAATACAGGTGTATTAATTGCTTTTGCGGCTTACTTATTGCTGATGCTGGCAATCGGTGTCTATTATTATCGTTCGCAGCAGGAGCTGAGCGACTATATTCTCGGCGGCCGCAGTCTGGGTCCATGGATTACCTCAATGAGCGCAGAAGCTTCTGACATGAGCGGCTGGATGCTGATGGGACTGCCCGGTTTTGCGTATTCCACGGGTATTTCAGCTTTCTGGACAGCCTTTGGTTTAGCCTTAGGCACCTACCTGAACTGGCATTTTGTATCTATTCGCCTGCGCAACTACACAGAAATTGCCAATAACAGCTTAACTATGCCTGATTATTTAAAAAACCGCTTTCACGACGATACCAATCTTATTCGTCTTATATCCGCTGTTTTTATCCTTATTTTCTTTTTGATTTATACTTCTTCCGGTTTTGTCGCCGGCGGTAAACTGTTTGAAATCGTTTTTGGCATGGATTATTTTACGGCACTGCTGGCAGGTGCCAGCGTTGTCGTCATTTACACGTTTCTCGGCGGATTTCTGGCTGTGTGCTGGACCGATTTTATTCAAGGCTGCATGATGTTTTTGGCGATTGTTCTGGTTCCTGTTGCCGGAAGCTTATATGCCGGGGGATTCGATGTCATTCTGGAACGTGTCGCAGCGACCTCGCCGCAGCTCCTTGATTTAGTCCCTGACAAGGGTCCTGCGGGTATCATTGCTATTATTTCTGCCATCGGCTGGGGATTGGGTTACTTCGGACAGCCCCATATTTTAGTTCGCTTTATGGCAATCCAGGATGCCTCCGAATTACACAAGGCTAAACATATCGCAATGACTTGGGTTATTATTTCTTTATCGGCAGCTGTATTTGTCGGACTGGTCGGCAAAGTCGTACTGACAGCGCCGCTTATCGGAGCTGATTCAGAAAAAGTGTTTCTTATTATGAGCGAACAGCTTTTTCCGCCATTCCTGTCGGGTCTCATTTGGTCTGCCGTATTGGCAGCTATTATGAGTACGGCGTCATCCCAGCTTTTGGTAACGGCATCCGCTATTTCCAAGGATTTCTACCACACTTTTATCCGTACCCATGCCAGTGAAAAAGAATTGATTTACGTCAGCCGCATAACCGTACTGGTCGTGTCTGCCGCGGCTATTTACTTGGCGCTGGATCCGGATAACTACATTTTAACCATGGTTGCCTACGCTTGGGCCGGTTTCGGTGCTGCCTTTGGGCCGACTATATTACTCTCCTTGTTCTGGAAAAGAATGACTAAAAACGGAGCACTGGCAGGCATTATCATCGGCGGTGTCACCGTGCTGATTTGGAAACAATTTGCTTGGTTCGACTTATATGAAATCGTACCCGGTTTTATATTCTCTCTTCTGGCTATTATCCTTGTCAGTGTCTGGGAGGGCGGTGCCGATATGTCGATACAGAAAGAATTCGACAACGCCATTCATTTTAAACAAAAAATTTCAAAAATCAATTCGGAAGAATAATTTCATAGTGACAAAAATCCCCCACAGCGTATGGGAGTCTGTACATACGCCGTGAGGGATTTTTACACATGTATTACGCTACTTTCAAGCTGCTGCATTTAATATTCCGGTTCAATGATTCCGTATTTTCCATGTTTCCGCTTATATACTACATTGATCATATCTGTTTCTGAATTGAGAAATACAAAGAAATCATGCCCGACAAGGTTCATCTGCAGAATGGCTTCTTCCACATCCATCGGTCGTGCAGCGAATTTTTTAACACGGGCAATTTCAAATACTTCTTCCGGTTCCGTCTTGCCGACAACCAGTTCATCTTTAAAGGCCCCGCCTTTCATACGGCGAGCCAGTTTTGTTTTAAATTTATGTATCTGCCGGACCATTTTATCAAATACAAGGTCGATAGCCGCATACATGTCTTCATTTGCTTCCACACCTCTTAATACCACGCCGTCTACTTTCAGTGTGATTTCAGCAATCTGGCGTTCTTTTTCAACAGAAAGAAGCGCCTGGAGATTTACCTCATTATCAAAATATTTAGTTACTTTTTTTTCATGTTTCAACACATAGTCTTTTAATGCCGGAGTTACTTCAATATTCTTTCCTCTAACGATTGCTGCCATACCAATCCCTTCCTTTCATCAGCCCGTAACCGCGATTCTATAAGCAGGATACAACATTGCGGATACCAGCCTTTATATGTATTATATTCAACAAATGCAGATAAAACTCCTGCTTATAAAAAAATACTTTTTTTGTTGACATTTATCAGGAACAATGGTATTATTTACACCAACAATACTATATTGTATTCATCCAGAGCAGCTGAGGGAATGGCCTGATGACGCTGCGGCAACCCCCACACGGGAAGGTGCCAATTCCATCGGATTTGTTCCGGCAGATGAACCTTGTACGCAAAGTTAGCCGTCATCTGTTGACGGTTTTTTTTGTACTCATTTTTAAGATGTTTTAGGAGTTGATATTGTGATTGATTTGAAAGACATTACAAAGAACTACGGCGGTAAAACCAAGGTTCAAGCGTTAAACGGGATTTCCCTTACCATTCATGACGGGGAAATTTTCGGCATTATCGGCAAGAGCGGCGCCGGCAAGTCGACGCTTATCCGTTGTATTAATATGCTGGAAAGACCGACATCGGGCTCGGTTATTATCGATGGCGACGATTTAACTAAAATGAATGAACATCAGCTGCGCCAGGAACGAAAACATATTGGCATGATTTTCCAGCATTTTAATTTGCTTTCTTCCCGCACGGTATATGATAATATTGCTTTTCCGCTGGAACTTCTCGGCGCTTCCAAGGAGGAAATCCGCAGCAAAGTAGGGTCGCTGCTCGAACTAGTCGGACTGACAGACCGGCAATATAATTATCCGGCCCAATTATCGGGCGGACAAAAACAGCGTGTCGGTATCGCCCGCGCCCTCGCCAGTGATCCTAATGTGTTGCTCTGTGACGAAGCTACGTCTGCACTGGATCCGCAGACGACAAAGTCTATTCTTGATCTGTTAAAGGATATTAACAAGAGGCTTAACTTAACCATTGTCATTATTACGCACGAAATGGCGGTTATCAAAGCGATCTGCCACCGCGTGGCTGTCATTGAAGGCGGCATTATTAAAGAATCGGGCCGCGTCGTCGATGTATTTACGAACCCACAGTCGGAAACGATGAAAGAATTTGTTCATTCTGTGATTAATATGGAGTTGCCTGAAGGGATCGTCAAACTCGGTGTTTCCGATCAGCCGGCACCGAATCGCTGCATGCTCGTACGCCTGCGGTTTAAGGGCTGCATCACAAAAGATCCTATCGTATCTACCCTGATACGCAAGTTTGACGCCGATATCAGCATCCTCTACGGCAATATTGACTATATCCAAGACGAACCGTTCGGGTATCTTATTGTAACCCTGATGGGCGATATGGAAACACAGACAAGAGCATTGGCTTATATAAAAGAATTACCAATCGGAAGTGAGGTTTTAGGTTATGTCCCAAGAAATCATTAAGTTATTATTACAAGGTATTGAGGAAACGGCCTTTATGGTATTTATTTCTACCTTCATCGGGGCTCTTATCGGTATTCCTTTGGGAATAACCCTTGTTACAACCAGCAAACATCATATTTTAGAAAATAAATATATTCATCAGATTCTCGGCACGATAGTCAACATCATTCGGTCGGTGCCGTTTATCATCCTTATGGTCGCCATTATACCTTTGACGCGTCTTATTGCCGGTACTTCTATCGGCACAACGGCGGCCTGCGTCCCCTTGACGATTGTCGCTATCCCGTTCTTGAGTCGTCTTGTAGAAACATCGATCCGCGATGTTGATTTCGGCCTTGTAGAAGCGGCACAATCCATGGGGGCTTCTCCTTTACAGATCATCCGCAAGGTATTACTTCCGGAAGCCTTGCCGACGATCATTAATAATATAACGGTCCTCATCGTCAATCTGATAGGTGCTTCGGCCATGGCAGGCGCCATCGGCGGCGGCGGTCTGGGGGACATCGCGATCCGTTATGGATATCAGCGATTCAGGGCCGACGTTATGCTGGCAACCATTATCATACTTATCGTGGTTGTCAACGTCATTCAATTCGGCGGAGATTTCACCTCCCGCAAGAAAAACAAAAAATAAATTGCTGCGTAAAATTTCCCTACGAAAGGAAGTATGTTCATGAAATTAGTAAACAAAAAAATAGGCATCGCCGCTGCTATCGCAGTACTGTGCCTTTTTGCTGCCGGCTGCGGCAGTTCGAGCACTCAGACAGCCAGTCAAGAAAAAAAAGATATCAAAATCGGGGTAACTGCCGGTCCGCATGCAGAAGTCATGGATGAAGTCAAAAAGGAAGCGGCTAAACAGGGAATCCATCTTGATGTCGTAGAATTCAACGATTATGTGCAGCCCAATACGGCGCTTGCCAACAAAGACTTGGATATGAATTCCATGCAGCATCAGCCATATTTAGATAACGTGGTCAAAAAGCAAGGATTAAAGCTGGCCTCCATCGGTAAGACCATCATTCTTCCTATGGCTATCTATTCCCATACCTACAAGAATCTAAACGATATTGCCGACGGCGCATCTGTCGCTATTCCCAATGATCCAACAAATGGAGCCCGAGCGTTACTGCTGCTCCAGCAGGCCAAGCTGATCACACTCCAAACAGGTACTTCCGTCGATACCGCGGTAACCGATATCACAGAGAATCCCAAACATCTTAAATTCCTTGAATTAGATGCGGCACAAATTGCCCGTTCATTGGATGATGCCGATCTTGCCTGCGTCAATACAAATTATGCGATTCCCGCCGGTCTGAATCCACAAAAAGATTCTCTTCTTGTAGAAGACAAAAACTCTCCGTATGCTAACGTAATGGTAGTTCGCGCAGAAGATACAGATAACCCTGCCTATAAAAAAGTATTGGAGATTTATCAATCAGAACCCATTAAAAAGTTTATTTTGGAACATTTCCAGGGAACCATTCTTCCCGCGTTTTAAATGACGCATATAATTTTTACGTAAGATAAAATAAATCCCCGCCGGATCATTCCCCGGCGGGGATTTGTTTTATGCATAGAAATCGACCGTCAATTCCTTTTCATCATTGTATTTCGTACATAAAAGTAACATCCGCCGGTAAACAGACATGCCGTAATCCAACAGATAGGGCTGGCACAGCAAATACCGAAGTATCCCCACATGGAAGCCAGTACCAGCGCACTGATTCCGCGAACGACAAGTTCGAGCAAACTGCTGACGAGCGGAACAATAGAAATCCCCATGCCCTGCAGCGCATTTCGATATACAAAAATCTGACCTAAAAAGAAATAACAAGGGACAGACATTTTAATATATAATGAAGCTTGCCGCATAAGCAATTCATCATATTCTGCAGTAAATAGGCTGATAAGCTCATTGGCAAAGAAAAACATAGACACTGCCGCGGCTCCGCAAAAAAACAAAGATACCAGCGAACATTGCTTTACCCCTTCTCGAATTCTATCATATTTTTGCGCTCCATAATTTTGTGCGGTAAATACAGCCATGGCAATACCAAAAGAAACCATCGGCTGCAAGGCCAGCTGTTCCAATCGCGTAGCAGAGATAAATCCCGCAATCGTTTCCGGTCCAAATGTATTGCATACAGATTGAATAACGATAAGGCCTAAGGAAATAATCATAAATTGTACGGCCATAGGCAATCCCATTCGCAAATGTTTCCAAGCAAAATCCCAATCAAATTGCCAGTCCCTTCGCTGCATACGCAAAATGGGAAATCGTTTCCGCATATACAGAAAACACGATACAGCAGCGATTCCCTGCGCCGTCACGAGAGCAATGGCCGATCCCGGTACTCCCCAGCCGAATTGCAATATAAAAACAATTGCCAGTATGACATTAAGTACGGACGAAAGCATTAAAAAGTAAAGCGGTGTTTTGCTATCTCCCAAGGCCCGGGCAATACATGCCAGCAAATTATAGGCTACCATGGCAACAAGTCCATAGGCAATAATAATAACATAACTGTACGAATCTTGATATAACTCCGACGATACATTCATCCAGCCGAGAAATACCGGCATAAAAAGCGCCGATATGGCCATTAATAAAATAGCAGCCGCCAGCGACAACATGACCGACATCGCTACGGATCGACGCACTCCGTCGGCATCATTTGCGCCAAAACACTGTCCTGTAATAACCGTAAATCCTGATGTCAACCCAATAGTCAGCCCTAAAACAGCCATGAATAAGGGAGCGGCTGCCCCCACTGCAGCTAACGCATGGACTCCGATAATGCGGCCGACAATAATAACATCGGCAATGTTATAAAATTGCTGGAAAACATTACCAATCAAAAGAGGAACCGTAAAGGCCAGTATCAGCCGGATAGGGTTCCCCTGTGTCATACTATGAACCATGTATATTCTCTCCTTATAACACGTATTCGCAAACAGCAGACTGTCATTGAAACATATAAACATTCTTAATTATTCTGCAAACCAATCTCACTTTCCTACTATGCAGTGAGATTATTATAACACACTGTGATAAAAAAACAACTATATATTCCGGTAAACGGAGAACATCTAAAAAACATTTTAATCCGTCTCTAACAAATATATTTATAAATGTATGTTTGTTTTACTTATTTTTAATCTATAGAAAACGTTTCATAATCTTATTTTCATTTTGTTTATTTATAGTAATAGGAGAGGTGATTAGATTGAAAACATTATTCGAGGACGGAACGTATCCAACAGAACCATTTGCAATAGCACATCATCAGTTTATCACCATTAAAACACTGCACCACCACTGCCTATTCGGACAAATCAAGACAGAAAAAAATGCCGCCACCTGGATCCCCACCGTTTTGGGACAGGCAGCAGCAAGAGGCATGGAATCACTGAAAAACCAATCCCACGGTATCGGCATTGACTGCTATGTTATTATGCCCAATCATATTCATATGATTCTCAAACACCATTCCCGGCATCGTAAGAATCATATAAGCCAATTTGTTGCCGCATGCAAAACACATATAACGTATCATTTGAATGTATCCCGAAATAGTATCCGCCACTATTGGCATCCGTCTTATGATACTCTTATTATCCGCAGTGCTTTCACATACAACGTATTATCCCTTTCGATACAAGATCATAAAAAAAACTGGAAGTATGATATGTTGTATCCCCCTTACTGTAAAAACAATAGCAGATCGCAGATACTGTAAATTTCTACGATCTGCTATTATGTTGTGTTTCCATCGTATATAAAAAGTCGACGGCCCGGAGCGGCTGTTCCGTACATTGCTGGACGTAGCTGTAAAGCAATTCTTCA
>JALCNL010000059.1 GCA_022649055.1 Megasphaera sp. | reverse complement strand
AAGGTCAAAAAATTTACCGAGAAACTATTGACACATACAATATAGAATTCTTATTTTCAATTTAGATTTACTTGATATATAATAGAATTATATATCTCAAGTTGGAAAGGAAGGATATCATGGGATATAAGGATAAAAAGTGCCTCATCGCTTATTTCTCGCATGCCGGTGAAAATTATGTCAGTGGAAAAATAGTGAAATTGCGGATTGGAAATACGGAAAAAGCGGCACAAATGATTAAACTTCACACCGGTGGAGATATGTTTCGTATTAATACAATTCAATCGTATCCATACACATATATGGATACGGTTGCCATAGCTAAAAAAGAAAAAAAAACTGGAGTTCGACCCTTATTAAAAAACATATTGGAAAATTTGGGAAAATATGACGTTGTATTTTTAGGTTATCCTAATTGGTGCAGTACGATGCCGATGCCCGTGTGGACATTTTTGGAATCCTATGATTTTTCCGGAAAGATTATTCTTCCTTTTTGTACACATGAAGGGAGCGGGTTCGGGCATAGTCTACAGGATATTACATCCCTTTGTCCGACAGCCATCTTGGGAAAAGGGTTGACTATTTTCGGAACGACGATTACCGATGCCGAAGATGATGTTAAACGCTGGCTCAATAACTGTTGATTTCTAATATATCTAATATAAAGGAGGATATTATGGAGCTGACGATTTTAGTAGACAACAATACAATTAGTGGTTCTTGCTATGGAGGAGAATCGGGTCTATCCTGTTATTTGCGGTGTGATGGAAAAAAAATCTTGCTGGATACAGGACGTACGGATATGTTTATGAAAAATGCCAGACGATTGGGAATCGATTTATTAGATGTGGATAGTATTGTCATTTCACATGGACATTATGATCATACTTGGGGATTGCAGCCTTTGGTGCAGGAGTACATTGAAGCCAGTTATGAAAAACGACCTTGGAAAAAGGCAAAGCTTATCACGCATCCTGATTCGTTTCTGCCTAAAGAGGCAGGTGGGAAAAATATTGGAATGATTTTGGGGGAAGCCCAGTTGCAGCAAACTTTTGATATAAAAAAGACCAAGGAACCTGTGTGGTTAACAAAGCATTTGGTTTTTTTAGGTGAAATAGAAAGAGGCAATGATTTTGAAGCTCAAAAACCGTTAGGCCGCACATTGCGGAATGGGGTCTGGGAAGACGATTATTTGCTGGATGATTCCGGAATTGTTTATACGTCAGATAAAGGGCTTGTGGTTATTACTGCTTGTGCACATGCTGGAGTTTGCAATACCGTTGAATATGCTAAAAAAGTCTGTAAAGAAAATCGGATTCATGCCGTCATCGGCGGATTTCACTTGCTGCGGGATAAACCTAATGTGTTTGATGCTACAGCAGCCTATCTTAAAGATTGTGCTCCGGAATTTGTCTATCCTTGCCACTGTGTCAGTCTGAACGGTAAATTATGGCTGGCTCATTCTTTGCCGGTCAAAGAAATCGGGGTAGGGCAAAAGTTAGTTTTTATGTAAGAAAATATAAGAGCAATAAAAGGCGTATCATTAAATAGATGCGCCTTTTATTATAAATTGTATATATATAAGAAAGGGGAATGAGGATACAGAAATCAAAACAGGGATATGGGATAAATCAGGAAATGGGGGGCATTTGTATGTTATGGCGAGGATTTAGGTTCGGTATGATGCTGCAGATGGCAGTGGGACCTATTTGTCTGTTGACTTTCATGGCATCGGCATCTTTTGGCTGGGCATCAGGAGAGGCAGTTGCCATAGCGGCAACGATTGTAGATGCGGCATACATTATTGTATCTGCAGGTAGTGTTGCTGTCGTTATAAAGAAACCGGAAGTGCAGCGAAAAGTTAAAATTTTTGGTGCTGTAATTCTTGTTTTGTTTGGCGGGTATATGGTTTGGCAGACAACGGGCGGAACTATACCACACGTAGCTGTTGTTGGAACCGGAGCTGCTGATTTTTTTATTGAAGGAATTGTTTTAACCTTGTCTAATCCGTTGACAATTCTCTTTTGGGGCGGCGTATTTGCCGCGCAAGCTGCAGAATGCAGCATGAACCAACAGGAAATGAAATGGTTTGCAGGAGGGTGTGTGTTATCGACTATCGTATTTCTATCTCTTATTGCGGCAGCAGGTGTGTGTGTGGGACAATTTTTACCACCCTTTATTTTACTTCTTTTAAATGGAACAGTGGGTATTGCACTTATTTATTTCGGCATGCGGCTTTGGCGATAGAGAATTTTAATATATCTCAGCAAGTTAAATGACATATCGAGTAAGTAATCTTGAAAATTGTTTGACAGGTTATAGAGAGCTTGTTATACTTATATGCGACATAGGGGAGCTCTATTTGGCTGAGAGGAGGACATCTGTCTTCGACCCTGAAACCTGATGTGGATAATCCCACCGGAGGAAACGACAATGGTTTTAAAGGAGAGCATCTATGCGGATGTTCTCTTTTTTTTATGTGGAAAGGAAGAACGATATATGAATGAAGACAAGACATCAGTTTTTGCGAATGGTCTTTTATGGTTTGGCGCTGGTATTTCTATTGCGGAAATATTGACAGGAATGCTGCTGGCCCCGTTGGGCATGGTTAAAGGGGCTGCAGCTATTATCATCGGGCATTGTATTGGCGGAATCGTTATGTATTATGCCGGACTTATTGGCGGAAGAACGGGACGTAACGCCATGGGAACCGTAGAGCTTTCTTTTGGAAACAAAGGGGCCTTACTATTTGCTGGGTTAAATGTTATACAACTTATAGGCTGGACTGCGGTAATGATTACCAGCGCTGCTGCGGCGGCTAATACTATCATTGATATTGGTACGGCAGGCTGGAGCATAGTCATTGGGATACTTATTGCCGGATGGGTTGTGTTAGGATTGAAAAATTTAGGAAAAGTCAATATTGTGGTTATTGCTGCTCTTTTGATTTTAACCTTTATTTTAAGCACGATTGTGTTTCATGGGAATGGACAACCGCTGCCAGGAGATCCACTGAGTTTTGGCAATGCCGTAGAACTGGCGGCAGCTATGCCGTTATCCTGGCTGCCGCTTATTTCTGATTACACAAGGACTGCAGAAAGTCCTCAAAAGGCAACGCTGATGAGTTGTACGGCTTATTTTATTGCCAGCTGCTGGATGTTCTTTATTGGAATGGGAGCCGCTTTGTTTACCGGGCAAAATGATATTGCTGCGATTATGCTGCAGGCGGGTCTTGGTTTTGCCGGTATCGTTGTTGTGCTTCTTTCTACGGTCACAACTACGTTTCTGGATGTTTTTTCAGCTGGAGTCAGCAGTCGGCATATAATTCTTCATATGTCGGAGAAAAAATTGGCCTTATTAGCCTGTGCTGGCGGAGTCACTTTAGCTATCTTTGCACAAGCAGAACAATTCCAGGATTTTCTTTATTTTATCGGTTCGGTTTTTGCTCCAATGACAGCCATTTTGTTAGCTGATTATTTTATCTTGAAAAGAGACAATTCGTCACAATCTTATAATTGGGAAAATATTGTGTTGTGGGGTCTGGGCGTTGTTTTGTACCGCATTTTTTTACATGTTGATACCCCGTTGGGCAATACCTTTCCTGTTGTGATTATTATGATGATAGTTAGTATATTTGTGCAAAAATTATTCCATTCATTTTCATTTCACAGGTAAATATTCATAAAAACACCCTGTCATGCCATTGTAGTGACCCCATCCGTTAATTAATCCTAGGTCTAATTTATGGGGGGCACTATATAGGTCTGATAGGGCGTTTTTATTATTTGGATATAAAATGATGATATGCATTGCATTAGAAAAGAATAACTATATGTATTATATAAGGAATCCTAATATAAGCCAAAGTTAAATATTTTTTTGTATTTTACTTGCTTTTAAGGTATCAACGGCAATATGCAGTGCTTTTAAACGAGGAGCTTTTTTATAAATATGTTGTTCCATGCGGTTTAAAATATCTGCAAGGAACATTACCGCTTTCACAATATAAGGACCCTTATTCAGCATAACGCATTCAGCACGTTCACTCATGGCTGCATCGGTAATTTCCGCTCGTGAAGGAAGTCCGGTTTTTACCATATTTTCTAAAACCTGTGTAGCCCAAATTACCGGGATATGAGCAGCTTCACATATCCAGAGTATTTCCTCCTGTAATTCGGAGAGGCGTTGATATCCTACCTCCACAGCTAAATCACCGCGGGCAATCATGACTCCGAAAGGTTGTTTTGAAGCAGCTTGGACAATAATTTCTGGTAAATGATCTACGGCTTCTTTGGTTTCTATTTTTGCAATAATGGCAATTCCATCTGATTCAGCTCCCCGACGTTTTTGTATTTCTTCCTGTAGTAATCGTATATCTTCGGCTGTTTTGACAAAAGAAAAACCAATGGCATTAGCATAGGAAGCAATGAAATCTAAATCTTTTAAATCTTTTTTGGTAAGAGGGGATACGTGAAGCGGGGTTTGTGGAAAATTCAGACTTTTTTGACTTTTCAATTTGCTTCCTTTGGGTTTAGTATATGTAATTTTTAGATAGGCGCCTTTATCCGTTAAGGAGATAACCGTTGCTTGTACTTTTCCATCATCAATTAATATAGGATCCCCCGGTTTAAGGGTTTCAAATATTTCGGGTATACTGCATGTAATGACGATAGGACCGGTATAATCTGACGGATAATCACTTATTTTTCCGGAGGCAAGAAAAAGGCAGTCTCCCGTTGTAATGCGGGATTCGGAATCCTTGACTAGTATTTCGGCAATCCGGGATTTAGGGCCGCCTAAATCCATGTAAATTTTACAATTTCGGCCAATGTCACGTTCTGCATGATGAATGTGATTAATCATTTTCAGCCATATGGCAGGGGTATCATGCGCACAATTGATGCGAGCGGAATCCATACCGGCTTTTAGCAAATCGTGAATCATAGCATAGTTATAAGCAGCTTCTGTAGGGAGAGTGACCATGATGTGTGTATAACATGAAGCGGGTGTACCGCCGAAAATCAACGTGGTATTATGATTAAGCAGTTTATCTCCATAAAAAAACATTTTCTGCGAAGGATAATTGATCAATTCCGATTTGTCCTTATTACAGATACGTCCCAAAGAAGCAATAACGGCATCGAGATTAGCGATAGCGCGAGCTTCACTGCGCCCAAGTGAAGAAAGACCTAACGGGAGCAGATCCCGCTGGAGTGCTCGCAGGTCATGGCTGCGCAAAGCTAAATAGAAAGCCAGATTTAACGCACTATACAAAAAGGATTTGCGGCGGATGCAAGGTTTCCAAGTTTCAAACAAATCGATACCTTCTTGCAGGACTTGCCGTCGTAACGCATATAAACGCGTATATAATATATCTAATTGTTTAGTCCTGCTGCCGACTGTCACCGAAATCACCTTCTGTGTAATGATGTCAATTTATCCTTTCTATTATAGCATAATACTGCTATGATGTGGGGAGTCTATGAAAATGGAGTATGTGTTTTGTGAAAGAATGGGCAGCGTCATATTCTTTGCACAAATTTTTCATACTATACACATACTTTTTATATTACTTTCGTATACTGCTCACTAGGAGTTAAGTTGCATAACAACTATTGGAGGAGTGGATGAGAGATGCACCAGTTTTACAAAAGTAAAAAAGTGTTAGCCGTGTATGTTTTAACTGCCTTATGTATTACATCAGCCGGTGTATATGCGGCTACAGAGCATTGGAACGATGCTTCCTTGACACCGCAGACGGTAACGAGGACAAGCTTGTCAGAAAAGACAGGCTGGCAGGAATGGAAGAATTCTTGGGATGCAGTTAAAAGTAATTACGAGCAAGTATCGCTGGCACCGGGAGCGGATGCATCTCGTCTGAACTTCGGCTGGTATTCAAAAAAGAAATCAGATACAGCAGCGGTCAGAATATCCAGGCATCCGGATATGCAGAATGCCAAAGTGTATAGTGGTACTTGTAAGCCCGGGACTGTTATAAACGGAGAAACCTATTATACCAACAAAGTGGAAGCTGTTGGGTTTAAACCGAATCAAACCTATTGGTATCAAGTACAGTTAAATGGTGAATGGCAGCCGGCACAACAGTATAAAACGGGAAATCCTAAAGATTTTTCCTTTATGTATGTGGGAGATCCGCAGATAGGGGCTTCAATAGGACAAACTCCGGCTGATGGCAGTAAAAAACAAGATGGTGAAATAGCGGCCCGCAATGATGCGTATAACTGGAATAAAACATTAAATGCAGCGTTGCGGCAGCATCCGGAAATTAATTTCCTTGTATCTCCCGGAGATCAGATAAATGAACCGGCAGCTAAAGGAGATGCAGAAAAAATACAACTTCAGGAATATCAATATGCAGGCTATCTTTCGGCAGCGGTATTACGCAATTTGCCGGAAGCTACCAGCATTGGCAACCATGACAGCATGACTGAAGGATATGAAAATCATTTTAATGTTCCGAATCCATTCACGGAAGAAGCAAATCCTACCAAGGCGGGGCATGGTTATTACTATACCTATGGCAATGCATTATTCATTGTTATTAATGCTAATAATTATAATGCTGCCGACCATGAAACTCTTATAAAAAAAGCAATTGCGGCACATCCGGATACTAAGTGGCGGGTTGTTGTCATGCATCAGGATATTTATGGAAGCGGCTTAGATCATTCTGATTCCGATGGGATTATTTTACGGACGCAGCTTACCCCTATTTATGATGCTAATCATATTGATGTCGTATTGCAGGGACATGATCATACCTATGCCCGAACCTATCAGTTGAGCAGTGATGGAAAAAATCATGCGGTTTTTGATAATGTCAAAATTAAAGGACAAAGTGGGCAAGATCATTATCTTTTTGACCAGGCACTGCAGGATACGGCATTTAAGAATACATATGAATCACAAAATCTTTGCTATACCATTGCTGACATGAAGCAGGGAACCTTGGTTAATCCGAAAGGCGTTTTCTATATGTCTTCTAATTCGGCTACCGGTTCTAAATTTTATAACTTAATTCCGCAGCAGCAGGATTATATTGCAGCCCGCAGTCAGACATGGCGGCCTACCTATTCAGTTATCCATATTACGGATGACCGATTTACCATAAACACGTATGATGTAGAGACGGGTGCCGCTATTGATACCTCGTACAGTATTGTAAAAGATTGATGATACAGACAGTAAATGCGGAAAGATGAATGATCATCTTTCCGCATTTTTTGCGAAAGGAGTACTATGAAATCTTATATTTCTAAAATGATTCGATTAGGTATTATTCTAAGCATAGTATTGGGAGCCGGATATTTTTTGTATGTTTTCAATCAAGTAGACAAGCCGCAGCTGGTCAATACGGAAGGACGCACTTTTGAAAGGGCCAGCGTAGTTGAAATTATACAGGATAATGTACAGGAAAATGGCAGCCGCATAGGAGATCAAGTGGTGTCTGTACGACTTTCCAGCGGAACGCATGCCGGTGAAATAATCACGGCTAATTGTCCTAACGGCATGTTGTTTGGTACGGTATGCCGTCCGGGAATGGATGTTATTATTATTTCCAGCCGTGTAGGAGCACTGCATATTTTCACGGTATATAATATAGATCGGTCATGGCCGATCGCGCTGTATATAGGTGCTTTTTTGATTCTTCTCTGTTTAATTGGCGGTAAAAAAGGGATAAAATCGGCGATAGCTCTTGTTTTTACTTTTATTTGCTTTATTTTATTATTTTTCCCTATGATTATGAAAGGAATAGGACCGGGAATTGCAGCAGTGATTACATCCTCCCTCATTCTCACGGTTACTATCTATTTAATTAATGGATGGACGAGAAAATCATGTGCAGCTGTTTTATCGTCTTTTGGCGGTATTTTAACGGCAGCGGTGGCAGCGGTTATTTTTGGATATGCGGCATCATTATCAGGATATAATGTGTCCAATATTGAGACACTTCTCTTTGTAGGGCAAAATTCATCGATTGATGTAGGGCAGATTCTTTTTGCAGGAATCCTTTTTGCCAGTCTGGGCGCTGTTATGGATATTGCGATGGATGTATCCTCTGCTATTGAAGAATTGCGGAAGCATACTCCCCATTTGCCGCCGGGTGTATTATTTGCCGCTGGCATGAGCGTAGGCCGCGATGTTATGGGAACAATGGCTACCACGCTTATTTTAGCTTTTTTTGGGGGCGCCTTGAGTATATGGGTGCTTGACTATGCCTATGATCTTCCTTTTTTACAACTTATCAATTCAAATGATGTAGGCATTCAAATTATGCAAGGAATTTCCGGTAGTTTTGGTGTCCTATTTACGGTGCCGATAGCGGCGGCATTATCTGCGTGGCTGCCGCGGAAAAATAAATTGCTTAATGGAAAACGGTAAATACATCTATAGATTTTCTTCGGATACAGTCTTATATGGAAGAGGAGGTATTGCGTATATGGATTAATACGATTTCTGGAATCGATCCCAGCCGTATGGGAGGGCCCCAAAAACCATACCCGCTGGATACAATTGTGATCATATGCCCAAACTTTCGCATACCATAGTGCAGTACATATAAGTGCTTGGTAATCAAATTGACAGGGAAAAATTGTCCTTTGTGCGTATGTCCCGCAAGGTACAGATCATATCCGGCAAGAGCGGCAGGGGCAATTCGCAGGGGTTCATGATCAATAAGGATTTTGAAATAGGCATTGTCTTTATGTGGTATCGTATGTACAGGATGGTGCAGATAATCATCAAGGCCTGTAAGTTCGACACTGTTGTTAAGGACAACGGATTGATTGCGCAAAAAATGCAAAGGGTTAAATCGTGCGGCTTCAGCGTCAAGATCGCCGTTAAAATAGTCGTGGTTTCCATATACAGCATATACACCAAGGGGAGCTTTGATTTTTGTGAAATTTTTATAACTGCCGTCTGCTAAGACGAATGCTATATTACCATCGATGATATCCCCGCCGAAAATGACGGCATCAGGATTTGCTGCATTGAGACGTTGAATTAATGCATGACTGTAGCCGTTACTTAAAATAGGGCCCAAGTGAATATCTGTTATAAAAGCGATCGTTATATTTTGTGCCAGTGGTGTCGAAGTTGTGATAGTAATATGCCGGTATTTTGGATGAAAAGCATTCCAAGTTCCTTTCAAGATAAAAAGTAACACAATACTACAGACGCTTATGGAAAGTCGACTTGACCAAACCTGCCAAAAAGTGTAATAGTGCAAGAGGTTGGTTCCTATATATAAGATAAAATATAGGATTAGAAGCATGATGGAATATAATACAAAAATAAACCAATACGCACCGGCCCAAGCAAATATTTTTACAAGAATGACGGGCAGATGGTCAATGGCTACGTGGGGTAATGTAAATAAAATGGGGAAAAGTAAAAAGAAAAGTAAAGTCCATGTAGAAGAAAGAAAGGAAAATCCTTGACTATACATCCACCACATCCCGATACCGCTTATAGAACCAATGGCAGCAATACTCCAAAAGAAAATAAATCGGTTAAACATAATGTAGAAACTCCTATCAGAATTTATTTTATGCCAAGTAGAAAAGAGATCTTGTAAGCAATGTTACGGAAAGAAACTATGATGTAAAATTGTGCTATTGTTTTTCAGATAGATTTTCTGTATGATCGGCAAGCGTATAATAATTATCAATTTTCCAATTTAAGCGTGCCAGCGTATCTTCCATGGCGGTCATTCGATTTACGAGTTTCTGCCGCTCTTCCAAGAGGATTTCTTTGCGGGCTTTCCGAGTACTGTCACCTTCTTGCGATAATTTTACATATTCGATAAGGCTTTCTACGGATAAACCGGCGCTTCGCATGCACTTAACAAATTGGACCCATCTACAATCTGCTTCAGAATAATCCCGAATACCGTTTTTATTGCGGGAAACAAAAGGGATCAGACCGATTCGCTCGTAATAGCGAAGTGTATCGGCAGTTATATTATATTTTTCACTTACCTCATGGATTTTCATAAAAATCAGCTCCTTTTGCATAAGATCAATAAAATCTTTTAAAAATGTATAGAATATCATACATAGTATTGTAATACTTGGAGTGGGCTGCATGTCAAATTTTTTTTGATAGGCAGCCTTAACTATTTTTGACATGTACTTTTAAAAGACAGAAAATAGGTTGTTTGAGAATTACAGTTGTTTTGCCGTTAAAATTCATTCATAATTCTAAGAGGAAAATATAAAACCTTTGTTGAATAATACAAATAAATGATTGTGACAACAATAAGATTGTGTTATATTTTTATTCGGGAAAAAGCGGAGGGGATGATAGGGTGAAACAGTGGAATGTATTATTTGTATGTATCTTGGCAGCTGTTTTTTTTATGACTGGTTGTGCGAATATTTTAAAAAATACAGAGACACATGAAAATAGCAGTGTTATTCGGCATGAAGAAAAGGCAGACCGGGATTTTATCGATAAAACCAAAGTCACATTTGATGGCGGCGAGGCGGTCATTGGATTGTATGATGATACGGCGACAAGAGAATTTATGGAATGGCAGCCTATTGTTTTTACAATGGAACATGCAGGGGGAATGATTCAAATGACCGGATTTCCTGAAGAGACATTTCTGAGAGACAAAGAAAATGGATTGACTCCGAGAACCGGGGATATTGCATTGAACTTGGCAAATAAATCAGTCATTATTTATTTGCAGGATAAAGAACATTCGGATGATTTGATACCTATTGGCCGTGTTGTTTCCGGCATAGAAGATTTATCGGCAACGAAAGGCGTTTTTCAAGCATACTTGATGCCGACGAAAAAACAAGGTAAAGCTAAGCTATAAAAAGAACTGTGTGATCCATATGACCACACAGTTCTTTTCTATTGTTTATTATTCTTGTTGTTCAGCGCAGGTTGCTGTGCTTTTTGTGCATCATTTTTTGCTTTTTGCTTATCTGCATCAGCGGCTTTTTTTATTCCATCTGTTTTCTTTTCCGGTTTTTCTTCCTTGGAATCTTCCTGCGGTTGAATTTTGCTCATGCCGGCTGGGACGTAAAAATCTCTTGTTTTTTCATCCTCTGCAGCAACCACCATATAGTCATGCCAAATTTGAGCAGGAATAGTACCGCCGTATACATCTCCTAATGTGTGGTTTCCCGTATCATCACCGATCCAGACCGCGGTTACAATGTCCGGTGTATATCCGATAAACCAGGCATCCTTGTTATCATCAGTAGTTCCCGTTTTACCGGCAGCAGGACGACCGATTGCCGCTGCGGTACCTGTACCGTGATCAATAACTCCTTCCAGCATAGCTGTAATTTCATAGGCTACTTTTTCGGAAATAGCTTGTGTTTTATTTTCTTTCTTACTGGTACTGTCGTCTTCCAGCACATTGCCGTTACGATCTAATATTTTAATAATAGCCGTTGGTTTTACATGAACGCCTTTATTGGCGAAGGTACCATAGGCACTGGCCATTTCCAAAGGGGTAACGCCCTTGGTTAAACCGCCTAACGCCATTGCATAATTGATATCATTGGGGCTGCCCTTTGTGACTAAGGTGGTAATCCCCATTTTTTCAGCATTTTCTATAATTTTTTCAGGTCCCACTTTTTCTGCGAGCTGAACAGCAATCGTATTAACAGATAGTGCCAATGCGTGACTTAAGGTCATGCTGCCGCTGAATGTTTTATCAGAGTTTTGCGGGCTCCAGTTGCCATATGTAACTTTTTTATCGACCATAACGGTATCAGGTGTCATATCTCTTTGTAAGGCCGTTACATAAACAAACGGTTTAAAGGAAGACCCTGGCTGGCGTTCAGCCATGCTGGCGCGATTGAAGCTGTCTTGTCCGCGGCCGCCGACCATGGCTAAAATGTATCCTGTATGCGGGTCGATGGAAACGATAGCACATTGCGGCTGTGTTAATCCATTGGCATCTTTATAATTGTCCGGAAGATTGGACATTGCTTTTACGGCAGCATGCTGTTTTTCTGAATCCATCGTTGTATAGATTTTCAAGCCTTCTTTATATAAGGCATCGTCCCCGTATTTTTCAGCAACTTGTTGGGATACATAGTCAATAAAGTAAGACGTTTCCGGATTCAGGACAGATTGTTTTTGTTTTGCCAGTTCAAGATCCGCTTTTTTGGCTTTTTCTCCTTCGGCTTGATTGATATAACCGTATTTTACCATTTGATCAATTACGACACTTTGGCGTTCTTTGGCAATTTCCAATTTATTAAAAGGGGAATAATAATTCGGGCTGTTTGGCAATCCAGCCAGCATTGCGCACTGAGCCAAGGATAATTCATTGACATCTTTTCCGAAATACGTTTTAGCTGCCGTTTGAATTCCGTAGGCCCCTTGTCCGAAATAAATCTGATTCATGTACATTTCGAGAATTTCTTTTTTACTATATTTTCGTTCTATTTCTAGTGCCAACATGGCTTCTTGGATTTTACGCTTTAGGGTTTGTTCTTGAGATAAAAATGCATTTTTTGCCAGCTGTTGTGTGATGGTACTGCCGCCTTGAGCAATTCCATGATGTGTGACATTAGCCCATACAGCACGAAAAATACCACGCGGGTCGATACCGATATGATCGTAAAAACGATTATCTTCAGCTGCAATGAATGCGTTCTGCAGATTTTGAGGGACTTTGTTGATATCAATGGGGATACGATTTTGGTCGGAATGCAGCGTCGTAATTAACCGTCCGTGGATATCAAACACCTGGGATGAAGCAGCCGGCCGCATATTATTGCTGACAGGCGGCAAAGTTTGGTAGGCAGCAAAAATATATCCGAAGCCCAATCCTGCGGAGACAACAATCAACAAAACTATTATAATTCGAAAAAATCTAAAAGGACCTTGCTTTTTTACATGCTTAGCCCTACGTCTGGGTGTATACATAAATCCTCCTAAAGATTTCAATGCTGGGGGGCATTGAAGTTTAGCAACTCATCATAAATCAAGTTTTACTAATTCCTTATTATAGCACAATTGAGACTATCATCATATGAGTAAAAAGCAAGAATTCTGAAAAATACAATGCCTGAATGCAAAAAATATAAAGTATAATTTACAACTAAAAATCATAATAATAGAATACACCATATTGAAAAGCGGTTCTATAAATGTATTGACATAATGTCACTAATAGTGTACGATAATTAAGAAAAATAGTTAATTAGCATACACAGAATTAACCGGGAGGTATGGATATGGACAGAGAAAAAGCATTTGTATTATGGTTTGATGAACTTCGCCGCAAAGACGTTGATCTTGTTGGTGGGAAATCTTCTTCTTTAGGAGAATTAACCTCCAGCACCGATGTTCCAGTTCCTTATGGTTTTGCTACTACAGCTGCAGGGTATAGATATTTTATGAAAGAAACCGGTCTTGATAGTAAAATCAAGGAACTTTTGACCCAATTGACCGATGTGGAAGATCCTGTACAGCTCCGCGATGTTACAGCAGCTGTACGTAAAGCCATATGTGATGCTGAAATGCCGACTGCCTTGGCAGAAGAGATTCGCCGCGGGTATATTGAATTGGGTAAAAAAGTCGGAGAATCGGATCCTTTTGTTGCTGTTCGTTCCAGTGCTACAGCCGAAGATTTGCCGGATGCCAGCTTCGCCGGGCAGCAGGATACCTATCTGAATGTTAAAGGAGCGGATATGGTTATACAAAAGGTTAAGGAATGTTATGCTTCTACTTTTACGGACCGGGCAACCTACTATCGCACGAAAAAAGGATTTGACCATTTGCAGGTTGCGCTGAGTGCGGCTGTTCAGATGATGGTATTTTCCAAAGCGGCAGGGGTTATGTTTACCGTCGATTTAGTGACAGGCGATGATTCCAGTATTACTATTGAAGGAGCTTGGGGACTGGGAGAATATGTAGTGCAAGGAACGGTTACGCCGGATAATTTCAAAATTCGCAAATCCGACTTGAATATTCTTTCTAAAATGATTAATACAAAACCGGTTATGCTTGTACGTAAACCGGATGGAGATTGCGAAGAACAAAAAGTTCCAGAAAATAAGATGAAGGCACAGGTTATTTCTGATGAACAAGTAAAAGAATTAGCTAAATACGCAATCGCTATTGAAAAGCATTATGGTTGCTATATGGATATGGAATGGGGAATTGATGAACGAACAGATAAAATTTGGCTGCTTCAGGCTCGGCCGGAAACAGTTTGGTCCAAACGAAATAAAGAGAAAAATGTACAAGCAGAAAGTGAGGTATTTACAGCCATGACCACCGATCGTGTAGTAGTAGTCAAAGGACTGCCGGCCAGTCCGGGACGTATTGCCGGCAAAGCACATGTCATTCTGGATCCCGCTCAGATAGAAGAATTTAAAGATGGAGAAATTTTGGTGACGACGATGACGGCACCGGACTGGGTACCGGCTATGAAAAAAGCGAAAGCGATCGTAACCGATGCAGGAGGCA
>JALCNL010000058.1 GCA_022649055.1 Megasphaera sp. | reverse complement strand
AAAGTCTTTAGCCAATTTTACAAACATTTGTTGATCTTCCGTCATGTTAAAATCCATGATTCTTCCACTCTCCTTTAGAATGTTTTTACTATTTAGTTTTTATATTAATAAAAATCAAACAATTCCGGTTGTCATAAACACGATAACCCCAAAAAATGCTGTTAAAATCTTAAAACAAGTAATAGCAAAAACATCTTTATATGCTTCTTTATGTGTTAATCCACAAACTGCCAATAAAGTAATAACAGCACCATTATGAGGTAATGTATCCAAGCCGCCTGCTGCCATAGAAGCTATTCGGTGCAGCACTTCCGGTGGAATTCCCATAGCTGCTGTGGTTTCTAACCAATGTTGTCCAAATATTTCTAAAGCAATACTTACACCTCCAGAAGCGGAGCCTGTAACTCCCGCAAGTACATTGATCATTAACGCAGCATTAAACAACGGATAATCACCGCCAATATTAAGCAAAGTATGAGCAATTTCAGTAAAACCGGGTAAAGAAGCAATAATATTGCCATACCCCACTTCTGACGCGGTATTCATAATTGCCAGCAACGACCCAATGGCGCCGGCATTTATAACCGATTTCAAACTAACATGTTTAGGAAGAAAACGATATCCTAAAACAGAGGCTAATATAGTTGCTGTTAATAACCCTAAAATCAATGACCAAAGAGATGCAACATTTTTAATTGATTTTGCAACTAAAGGTAACCCGTTTAAATTCTGAAAAGGAGCAAGTAATTCTGGATTCCACGTATAAATGGACGAGAAAAAGAAATTTACAACTAATACAGTGAGAAGTGGTAATATAGAAACATACCATGGAGGCAATTTTTGATCAGTATCAACAACAACTTCATTTATTGTATGGTTGCCATAACCTTCTCCACATTTAATCGCTTGACGGCATCGCCAATGTAAGTAAGAGTAGCTGATCCCAAGTAAAAATATCGCACAAATAATACCTAATGCAGGCGCTGCATAGGTTGTTGTTCCCAAATACACAGTAGGAATTATATTTTGTATTTGTGGAGTTCCAGGAAGACAATCCATAGTCACCGTAAATGCTCCGATTGCCATACAACAGGGAATTAGCCGTTTAGGAAGTTGCGCTTCCTTAAACAATGCAGAGGCAAATGGGTAAATAGCAAATACACAAACGAATAAACTAACACCCCCATATGTCAAAACAAGGCAGGCTACAACAATTGCCAATGTAACTCTTTCTTTACCTATTTTTTTAATAACTTCTTTCGCAATACTGCGTGCCATGCCGGTTTCTTCCATCACTTTTCCAAATACAGCTCCTAATAAAAATATAGGGAAAAATGATTTTATATATATAACGGCCTTGCCCATAAATAACTCTGTATATCCTGGTAAAAGCGGAAAATTTGATAAACTGGCCGCTACTAGTGCACAAACAGGTGCAAATAAAATAACAGAAAATCCACGATATGCAATCGTAACTAAGAGAACAAAACTTAAAATAATCGCAAATACTTCCATTTAAAAACCTTCTTTCTTCTTCATTTCTATTTTTTTATATCTTTAAGATTCATGCATTGGTTTTTAAATAGCTCAGGCAACATATGTTTAACGTTATTTGCAATAGGTTTAAATTCCATTTGGTCAAAAATGTCTTTTTGCATATCAATACCTGGTGCAATTTCTATGAGATGAATTCCATCTTCCTCCATTTTAAATACAGCCCGTTCCGTGATATATAATATCTGTTGTCCGTGTTCGCGCGCATACTTTCCACTAAATGTAATTTGATCGATACAATGAAGAAATTTTTTTACTTTACCTTCTTGTATAATATGAATTTCGCCATCTTTAATTTCTTCTTTTAAACCACTTGTTGTAAAAGTTCCACAAAAAACTACGTTCTTTGTATTTTGTGTAATGTTGATAAATCCTCCACATCCCGCTATACGAGGGCCAAATTTACTGACATTGACATTACCTTGTCCATCACATTGGGCCAAGCCTAAACAAGCTAAATCCAGGCCGCCTCCATCATAAAAATCAAACTGAGCTGCCTGTTCAAGATAACACTCTGCATTAACGCTGGCACCAAATCGTACGCCCCCCAACGGAACACCCCCAATAGCACCCGCTTCAACTGTCATTGTCAAAGAATCACCAATTCCTTCTTCAGCTGCAACAGATGCTACAAATTCAGGAATACCGATTCCTAAATTAATGACAGCTTCATGTTTCATATCAAGAAGCAACATCGCAGCTCTCCGTGCAATAACCTTCTTAGCATTTAATGGCACTGGCTTTATGGATTCTACAGGAACAACACTCTCACCGCATACAGAAGAATCAAATTCACATCCAAATGCCTGTTGCTGATGCAATATGGATTCTTCCTGCACAATATAATCTACATAAATACCTGGAATTTTAACCAATTTAGGGTCTAACGAACCTCCCTTGACAACTTTTTCCACTTGGACAATCACTATACCGCCGCTATTATGAACAGCTTGTGCTTGTGGTAGTGCATCAATAGGAGACACTTCTTTAGTCATGACCACATTACCCCATTCATCAGCATATGTACCACGAATAAGGGCTACATCCATCTTCATACGCGGATAAAAAAGTTGCTCTTCTCCATTAATAACTTTTAGTTGTACAAGATCTTCTTTTGTAATGTCATTCATTTTACCGCCGTTGATTCGTGGATCTACAAAAGTTTCCAGACCCACATTAGTAAAGGTTCCAATACGATGAGCTGCCACATCACGATAATGTTGTGCTAATGTACCTTGGGGAAAGTTATAGCCTTCAATTTTACCTGCATTTACTAAAGAAACAATTGCTGGCACAGTACCCCAATGTCCCAAAATAACTCGTTTTAACATTCCTTCATGGGCAAAGTGTTCTCCGCCGCGGCCATCAGAATTTCCTTGACCCGCACAATAATACAATGTTAAATTTTTTGGTGTTCCTGTTTGTAAAAAACGAGTTTCCAATGCCGAAGTAAGTGCTTCCGGTTGTACCGAAGCTAAAAAACCATTTGTTGTCACAAAACTTCCATTTTTAATAAGATTTGCGGCTTCAGTAGCCGTGATTACTGCTACGTGTTTCATAATGTATCACCCTCCATTTTTTGTCTTTCCTCCATAATTGTAAGAAATCTGATTGTGAATAATAGAACGAAAAACAAGACTATGTTGAATGATATATACCGAGATGAATTCTAAAAAATCAATTCATTTATATATAATATGCATTTTTATTCTTTGAAATTTCAAAAGAATATATCTCAGTTTTTTTTTGCAGTTGAATTACCAGAAGAATTAAATCAGCCGCAAATTGTTTATCTTTTATTACTGCTTTAAACGATAAACAATGTTGCTATTTTCATTTTTGTTATACAAATCCATGAAATCCACAAATTAATCGACTTTTGTTTGCTGCCCTAATTAAATCTGTTATAATAAGTTTATATGCCATTAGTTTTCTTATCAGTATATCTTTTATAAAGGGCACATATAAGTTTAAAAAACAACTGAAATACCCTAGGGAAATAATGATTAAAAACCATCTTTTCCATATATTTTTAATTTTAAAAAATAAAAACAATATACTGTAATTACGTTAATAATAAATCTGTTTGAGTAAGGAGATATTTCCATGATAAAGAAATGGGACATTGCTCTCATTATCATTCTCTTATGTATGTCTCTTTTACCGGAGGCAATCTTTGTGATAAGCGGTACGACAAATTCCGCCAAAACTATTGCAGTAATTCAAGTCGACGGAAAAGAATATAAAACAATTCCACTATCAGAACATACCGGAACAGATATGTTTACTATTTATACAAAACACGGTTATAATACAGTAACAGTACGTAATCAAACCATTGCGATTACCGATGCAGATTGTCCGGATCAAATATGCGTCAATGAAGGATTTATTTCCAAACCTGGGGCAACTACTGTATGTTTACCCCATAAAGTCATGATTGAAGTCCGTGCTGTCGATTCGTCGGAGCCAGATATTATTCCCGCTCATTAAGAGGTATGTATGCATAAAACTTTTCATCTTATTATTTTAGGCCTTTTTGTTGCTCAATCTCTCGTTCTTTACATAATTGAGGGCATGATTCCCGTTCCTTTTATTGCGCCAGGGGCCAAGTTAGGCTTAGCAAATTTAATTACAGTTATTGCTTTATATTCGCTGCCTCGAAAGCGTGACGTATGTTTGATATTACTTTTACGCATTATCCTTTCCACGGCATTTGCCGGGGGCATTAATGCTTTCTTGTACAGTATTGCCGGAGCCAGTTTTAGTTTAGCCTGTATGATAGTTCTAAAAAAAACGGGGAAATTCAGTGTTATCGGAGTCAGTGCCGCGGGGGGTATCTTTCACAATTTGGGACAGGTTATTATTGCCTCAATTATTGTAGAAAACATTAAAATTATGCTGTATCTTCCCATTTTATCAATAGCCGGAGTAGGTACGGGTATTTTAATCGGTATTACGGCATTATTTACATTACGTCATTTGACAAATCTTCCAATTTATCAGCGATTAAAAAAAATATAGTTTTATATTTAACTGTTTGCAGCTATAAAAGTCACTTTTTCCATAAAAACAAACCGTCAGTTGGCTTTGTAATCACTTTTATGAACATTTTTTACATGACCTGCCCCTATTTAATAAAACACTTAAAACATTATAAATTATATAATTAAATGTATTGTGTTTATTGTCTATTTTAATGATTACTACAGGTGAAATGCATATGATAACTGAAGATTACGCAACCGCATTAAAAAATTTGATTTCCTTGACACAAACAAAAAATCTGGTTTTGGCAAATATTACAGGTTACGATATTTCGTATATCAGTAAATGGTGTAATGGAATAAAACTGCCAACTACTAAACATGTTCAGCAAATCAATGAAAAAATGGCTCATCACTTTGCCGATACAATTATTAAAGAAAATAAACAAAAAACGTTATATGCGGCTCTGTCTATTTCTCCCCATACGGTAGATCTTGCTTTTGAAGTAACTCAATATCTTTGTGCTGCATACCGTGTTTCTGTAAAGAAAAATCCTGGAAAACAAAAAGAGTATACATCTCCGATTCGTGTTATTACGGGATATCACGATATCAGTAAATTTCTAAACGATTTGTTTCAAAAAAAAATTGACAGTACTAACCATGAAGCTAATCTTCTGATATTTGGTGAATTTTGTGCCTTATCTGATCTCGGATTTTGGAAATACTTTGAATCTTGTACTCTTAATGCAAAACGTATCACCGTTCGTGCTGGAATAAATTTGGATAAGCTATCCAGTGATCCTAAATATATGCGTCGATTATATCGCATGCTTAATCATTTACTGGATTACGATTTTGTATTTTATGACAATACTAATTTAGAGCATACCAACCTGATTGTGTTGGAGGACTCATTTGTTGTTCAATATTCTTTACAATCCGATGGATTTATGGATATGTGCACCTATATTTCTGATAAAATTTTAGTCGAAGATATTTATGACCGTTTTCTCCTTTGTTTCACCAATCAAACCCCGCTCATTTCTCCTGCAAAAGTTTTGGGGATTGATGAAATGGGATTTCGTACTGCCTTTTACTCTGCCAGTCACTTTTTCTTTTTTCTCACCAATGGATTTGATTTTCTTCTTCCTTCAAATACAATTGACAATATTTTAAGAGATTCCTGCGCTTCAGAAAATGTTGTCCGTCAAATACGGCATTTACGTATTTTATGGGAAGAATTGCTAAGCACAGTCGATGTAGAATTTATGCTGCCTACAACTTCTATCATTCGTTATATCGAAACAGGCTATATGTTCTTTACAGATCTTGAATATAAAACAACAACAGAAGAACGCAAAGATCACCTTCAAAACATTCTCAGCATGATGAAAAATAATCCTCGTATGATAATGGGAGTTCTTCAATCATCTATTGAAACAATTGATTATCATGAATCTAATCTTTCTTTCTATTCTAATTTTTCTTCGGCTTTTCTTAAAAAAAACCGCCAGTATATTACTAATAACGCCAGTCCTTTTTATATTGTATCAAGTAAACAGTTAGTCAATCTTTTTCAATCTTTTTTTCAACGGCTCAAAGAACTGCCGGCTTATCATCAATATACATATAACGATATAAATAAAAAATACGAACTATATAAAAAGTTTATAGAACGTACTTTAGCACTACATGACATATAAAAACCTACAACTGTACAAAAAATTCGGACCCGGATATTTGTGTTGCATCCCAGGTCCGAATTTTCATCTATACGAATTATTTTGGTATCATTTAAAGTAATTCTTTATATATTTTATATACTATTTCCCTATTCAACGGAACAAAATTATTGGACATAAGCCGTTGCTGCGTTTTCATGACAGAATCGGTAAACTCCACTAAATTCGATTTTTTAACACCATACCGCCAAAGCGCTTTCTTAGGAAGTAACTGGTTAAGCAATATTTCTAGTTGATCATACACTAAATCTACGGGACATTTCAATAAACTTGCAAGAAATTTATTTATTTTCTCAATTTCTCCATCTTTTTTTAACTCCATATAATTTTTCATTACTCCCGTAAAAAGCGCATAATTTGCTTCCCCATGAGGAACATGAAATTTTACTGCCAACGGATAACTCAATGCATGAACAGCTCCACACCCTGCATTATCCGATGCAATACCGGCATATGTACTAGCAAGTAAAAAATCTTGATATAATTGTTTTCTTTTTGCCGGTCCCTCTTCTCGAAGTTGAAAATATCCGTTCATAATCATTTCAATCGCTTTATAACAAAATAAACGGACAGTCTCACTCGCATGAGGTGATAATGCTGCTTCTATCGCGTGTATCAGCGCATCCACTGAAGTTGTAGCAAATACATTGAATGGCAGGGTTCTTAATAACTGCGGAATAAGGACCGCCTGCTCCGCATATAGTTCCTCTCGTACAAATCCTTCCTTTTTCTTCTCTAATGCAAACGTTACTACGGCTACGTTAGTTACTTCACTTCCTGTACCACAGGTCGTTGGAATAAGTATTAGCTTTTTATCCTTTTCTACAGGAACTTTTCCATCATACAAGTCTCGAACGGGCAGCCAGTGTTTCAGAGACAGCAGTTTAGAAATATCAAGAACAGTGCCGCCTCCAACAGCAATAATACGTTGTATGTCTTTGGGAAAATCTTTTTGTATTGACTCCAACATACTATCCGTAGGCTCTCCAAACCCATATTCCTCCTGAAATAAAATAGGGCAGGGTAAATGCAACATTTCCATATCTGCTTCATATACATAATGATTAGTGACGATCAAATCATTTTCACAAATATTCTCACTTTTTGCAAACTGCTGAAAGTTGTCATATGAAGCAATAACAGGTTTTACTTTTAGTTCCATCATATACTGTTTTTCACTCCTTACATATCAAAAAAATGGGTTTATTGGTAACGTATCTTTCTCATAGAATTAATCGGTCAGATGTGATATATTACTAAATTGTTTAATTCCTTCTAACAAATGCTTTGCCTGTATATATCGATCAATGCCTATTGCTGTTTTTTTACCTTCCCGCATAGCCAAGACAACGGTTGCTGGTTTATGTACTATATCCCCTGCCGCAAATACCCCCACACGACTTGTCATTCCGTAGGGTTTTTCCGTAATTGAAATATATCCCTCATTACTGGCATTTACCTGCAATGCATTAATACAATCCATCTCCGGACGATTACCAATTGCAGCAATAATTTTATTTGCCGGAACAACACCAAATTCACCCGTTGGGACCATTGTAGCATCTTCCAATATTTTTTGTTTTTCATATTGCAGTCCTTCCACACAAGTTGCACCTACAACGGCACGCGGTGCCGAATAAAATTTGAATTTTACTCCATCATTTTTAGCTGCTTGATATTCTGAAGGTAAACACTTCATATGGTGTTCAGCGCGACGATATACAATAGTTACATCTGCTCCCAACCGTACCGCTGTTCGTGCCGCATCAATGGCAACATTTCCGGCTCCCACTACAATGACTGAATCGCCTGCTTGAATAGGTAATTGGGTAATATCCCCTTTTCCTATCTGTACCTGTTGTACTTGATGCAAAAAAATTTGAGCATCTACTACACCGGGAAGTGTATCGTTGTCTACTCCTAGACTCCAAGCTGCAGAAGCTCCAATACCAACAAATATCGCCTCAAAGTGTTCTGCGAATAAATCCTCAATAGATTTCTGTTGTCCTATCTTTACATTATATTGAAAACAGACCCCCAGTTTTTGCAAACAATCAATCTCACGATAAATATAGTTCTTGTGCAGTCGAAAAGCGGGTATTCCAAACATCAGCATTCCCCCCGGTTCCGAATCGCTTTCAAAAACGGTTACTTCATAATTACGCCGTGCCAGCTCATATGCGGCAGTAATCCCTGCCGGACCACTGCCGATAACAGCGACTTTACCGTTTGCTTTCATACCGGATGTACATGGAAAAACACCGGCATCCATAACGGTATCCGCAACAAATCGTTCTAGTTTCCCAATTTCTATATGTTTTCCTTTTTTTTCTAAAATACACGAACCTTCACACTGCTTTTCCCAAGGACATACACGACCACATATGGCCGGTAAATCACTATTATTGGCAATATAATTTGCCGCCGCACCAAAATTACCGAGAGCTAACTCATGAATAAATTGCGGAATTTCATTTTTTACAGGACAGCCTCTTCGACATTGAGGAACTGCACATTGCAAGCAACGCCGTGCCTCTTTTATTGCTTCTTGCATGGTATAATCATTGCTCTCTAACGGTTCCTGCTCAAAAGCGAGTATGCCTGTTTTATTTGTACGTTGAGTCATTCTCTTTCATCCCTTCTGCTTTCTCATTTCTTTCAATCCTATCCGCTTATTTCTAAACAAACTGTCCGGCATATATTTGATTTCCTTCACAATAGGTATAAATTCCATTTGCTCAAGAACATCCTTTTGTAAATCTATCCCCGGGGCAATCTCAGTTAAATGAATGCCATCTTCTTTTATTTCAAAAACGGCTCGTTCCGTAATGTACATAATTTTCTGTCCGTGTTTACGGGCGTAATTCCCACTAAAGGTAATCTGATCAATACTGCCAAGAAATTTTTTTACGTTTCCCTCTTGCACGATATGGAGTTCTCCATTTGTTATTTCTTCTTTCAATCCACTGGCAGTAAATGTCCCGCAAAAAACAACGGTCTTAGTGTTCTGTGTAATATTAATGAATCCGCCGCAACCGGCAATACGCGAACCGAATTTTCCTACATTAACATTTCCTTGTCCATCACATTGCGCTAACCCTAAACAGGCTAAATTTAATCCACCGCCATCATAAAAATCAAATTGTGCCGCTTGTCCCAAATAACATTCCGCATTGATACTAGCACCAAACCGAACTCCCCCCAAAGGAACTCCGCCAATTGCTCCCGCTTCGACGGTCATCGTCAAAGAATCTCCAATCCCTTCTTCGGCAGCAACGGAAGATATTAATTCAGGAATACCGATTCCTAAATTAATAACCGCCTCGCTGCTCATATCAAATAAGAGCATTGCCGCTCTGCGGGCAATAACCTTTTTAGCATTCAAAGGCGCCGGTTTGATAGCTTCTACGGGAATACTGATTTCTCCGCAAACAGAAGGATCAAATTCACACCCAAAAGTTTGCTGCTGATATAAAACAGATTCAGCTTCTACAACATAATCTACATAAATCCCCGGTATAATAACCAATTTAGGATCTAAAGATCCTCCTTTTACGACTTTTTCCACCTGAACAATTACGGTTCCTCCGCTGTTATGTACAGCCTGGGCTTGTGGCAGGGCATCGATAGGTGAAATTTCTTTAGTCATAACTATATTTCCCCACTCATCAGCAAAAGTACCACGAATAAAAGCAATATCCATCTTCATCCGCGGATAAAAAAGCTGCTCTTCTCCATTGATAACTTGCAGTTGTACAAGATCTTCTTTTGTAATATCATTCATTTTACCGCCACTGATTCGTGGATCTACAAAAGTTTCTAATCCCACATTGGTAAATGTACCCATTCGATGCGCCGCTACATCTCGATAATGCTGCGCCAATGTACCCTGCGGAAAATTGTACGCTTCCATTTTGCACGCATTAGCCATTGCCGCAATTGCCGGAACAGTCCCCCAATGCCCCAAAATAACCCGTTTTAAAAGACCTTCATGAGCAAAATGTTCTCCGCCGCGTCCATCAGAATTTCCCTGTCCCGCACAATAATAAAGTGTTAAATCCTTAGGTGATCCCGTTTGTAAAAATCGTGTTTCTAATGCTGAAGTTAATGCTTCCGGTTGTACAGAAGCTAAAAAGCCATTAACCGTTACAAAATCATTGTCTTTAATAAGGTCTGCCGCTTGTTCTGATGTAATAATCGAAACTTGTTTCATATGTATCATCCTCCGTTCCATTTATCTTCTTAATCATATTGTAAAAAAATAAACCGTGAATGACAGAGCGAACAATAAGACCTTTTAGGACAATATACTTATATTTAAATTCACAAAAGTCAACTTTAATATTCTTATTTATCATAATAAATAAAATCCCATCATCCATTAGATAAAATGATGGGACTCGATTATTCAAATATTTTAAAATTTCTGCCCAGAAGCATCTTTTTTCAACCATTCAATAAGAATTTCTTCTCTGGTCCGTTTAATTTTTGCCAAATCTTCTGGTGTCCAGTGATAAAGTCCGCTTCCCGTTTTAGCACCTAAATTTCCTTTATCGACACATTCTTTCATAACAGATGAACCAGTTTTATCATCGGCAAGATCCGCATTTAAATACGCTGAAATATTATAGAAAATATCCAAGCCTCCAAGATCTGCGGTTTCAATCGGCCCTGTAACAGAAAGTCGCCGTCCAATACTATATTTACATACAGCATCAACTGCCTCAGCAGTACCAATACCTTCTTGAACACAGTATAACGCTTCACGAAGCAATGCAAATTGAAGACGATTACCAATAAATCCGGGAGCTTCTTTTAATAATGCTACCGGTTTTTTACCAATTTTTTCCATTAACTTCCAAGTAATATCAACTGTTTCCTTACTCGTTTTTTCTCCTGGAACAACTTCTACAAGTGGAATAAGATGAGGCGGATTCCAAAAATGGGCAACAACAAAGCGTTCAGGATACTTCAATACAGCTGCAACTTCGGTCGGACTCAATCCTGAAGAATCTGTCGCAAAAATGACATCTGAATCTAAATAATCTTCCATTTCTTTATAAACAGCTTGTTTAATAGGTACCTCTTCAGCAACAGATTCAATAACAAAATCGGCTCCTGCCGCAGCATCCTTAAGAGTTGTAACTCCATGAATCCGACTAAGCAAATTCTTAATTTCTTCCTCCGTTACAAGACCATTGTCTTTCATGACCCCCAACGTCAAATGTATATTTTTCATAGCCCGTTCAATACTGGCATCTTTTCGTCCAAACATGTTTACTTCATACCCACTTTTAGCAAACAATATCGCCGTACCAAACCCCATCGTACCACAGCCAAGATTGCAAATTGTTTTAATTTCTTCTAACTTTTTCATAGTAGTTCCCTCTTTCTTATAAACGAACGCATTCTATATTTTCAGGAGTATTTCTTAAAAAGTCATGCCGGACTAAATCGTAAAGGGTATAAATGTCAATCCAAGAACCATGAGAATTCCTAATACAATAAACGCAACAAAACTATATCCTACGAAGTCTTTAAATTCCAAGCCGCAAACTGCCATAAACGGAACAGCAAAAAACGGTTGAATTAAAGCGACTAAATCACCGCCAAACATATATGCAATAACCGTCTGTGCATCGGGAATACCTAAAGCCTGACCGGCCGGAATAAGAAAAGGTGCCTCAATAACCCATTTACTTCCACCGGAAGGAATAAAATAGCTGATAAATCCGGTCAAAATAGCGGCAATAGCCGGAAATGAAGCTTCTGTACTGAAAGCAATTACCCATGCTGAGATGGTATCAACAAGACCTGTATACTTCATAATCCCAAAAATACCTGCATAAAAAGGAAATTGAAGAATAACCCCCCAAGCCGCCGGAGTAGAGGCCTTAACTGCTTTTAATAATTCTGCCGGTGATCCATATAACCAAATAATCAACGTCAGGAACAAAAAGTTTAATACATTTATATCTAAAGACATTCCAATAACAAAGAAATGATAATATAAATACGTCAAAAACATTAACCCTACTATATAAGAACACCATGGTGTATATGTTACCCATTCACTCGGTGTTTTAATAACTTTCTTTTCCGCTGCAGTTGCTGTTTCTTCTTTTGCAAGTTCTGGATTGAACTCAGTAATAGAAATCATTTTTGTTTCATCACGAGGCGGAAGAATAAATCCAAAAAGAATGATAATAGCCACCACGGAAATTGCTGTTAAAATTAAATTGTATGGATGAAATATAGTTTGAGAAATAGGAATTATTCCTATTTCCTTGACCATAAAATGGTCAGCCGTCGCAACTAGTAATGGTGCAGATCCAGAAAGTCCCATATGCCAAATATAGAACGGAGTCCATGCCGCTCCACAGAGATACCGATAATCAATTTTAATTCCTTTTTTTCCTGCTTGAATCGCAAGATTTTTAGAAATCAAAGCTGCAAATACCAGTCCAAAACCCCAGTTCAAATAAAAACCAATGGAGGCAAGGATAACTGCGTAAACATACACGGAAGTTGCCGAGTTCGGTTTACTGCAAGCCGACGATATCAACTTTTTGCAAATCGGCGTTGTTGCCAGCGCATAACCAGTGATAACAATTAAAGACATCTGCATAGAAAATGCTAATAACGTCCAAAACCCTTTCCCCCAAGAAATAACAATATCAAATGGACCTGCAGGGGTAAATATTTTAGCAAGGATAAATGCCACAATAGTCAATACTAATGCAATAACATATGAGTCTGGAACCCATTTTTGAGCAAAATCTGTAAAATAATCTGTAAAATGTTTGTTGTTCGTAGCCATAAAGCCATCTCCCTTCGAAAAAAACTTTGTGATAGTTTTCACCTGTAATTTCAGCATCCTCTCCTTCATCCGTTTTTGTATATTCTATGTTTATATTGTAAAATAGTCAGGTATGAATAATAGAACGAACAAGTAGACTATTTTGAAATGGAATCGTCTTTGTGAATTCAATAAATTCACATTTTATTTATTTCAATTTTCTAAATATTTTAAAAACAAAAAAGAAGAGTCAAAACACAACTCTTCTTTTGAATCTTACCGCAAATAATGAACATACTATAAACTATATTTATGCCTAATTTATTTAAATGGCAATATACCGTTTACAACAAAAAGATAGAAGGCTGGAAACAAAACTAAAATATACAAACCTACAGTAGTAATAAAAGGAGCCATAGATAAATTTATATTAAGCCCGTATAATCGTACTGTAATCAAGGCGTTGATCGCACAAGGCGCCGCCATTAAAATAATAACGGAACCTAAAAGCACAGCATCTCTCGTAAATAAAGAGGCTATCAGATAACAAATGGCCGGAGTAACAATCATTTTAATAGGTACTAAGTCAAAGGTACTCCAGTAATATTTTTTAAGACCTGAAAAATCAATCATATACCCGATAGGTATCAAAGCAAACCAAGCGCCAAAATGGACCAAGGCCTGAAACATCATGTTTAGAACTTCCGGACGAGGTACATGCATAATATAAAGTACAATACCAAGCAACATCCCCATTACAGATATTTGATTCCAGTTGATAAATACACTGCGCCAATTCAAATTTCCCATAGCAAATGGTTCATCTGTATGTATACTGCGAAATTTAAAATAATATCCCATAGGAAAACAAACAAAAAGCATCACTAAATTTTGAAATACGCCAACCATTTGTGCATAAGCAAATCCGACTTCACCATATAAAATAAAGGCACACAAGCCCCCCATCGTGCCAATATTAGCCGGAATGGCTGTAATAATATAACTTCCCTGTTCTAATATATCAGGAAATTTTTTTTGTAAATGAAAAAAATAAACAATTCCAAGCGGCACTGCCGAACAAAAAAATCCGAAGAAAGGCAGCATAATCAATTCCGCACGAAGAGGCATAACCCAAAAACTAAGAATTGACAAAATCGTAAATATAACGATAATGTTAAAGCGAATCAACCAATTGCACTGTCCTGCTGTAAGCCTATTAATTTTTTTTAATCCATATCCAACAACAAGCGGCAATATCAAATCAACAAAAATAAATACTATGCGTAATTCTGCTGCACCCATACGAAATCCCTATTCCTTTCAATACGACTTATACGTCTGCTATCTCCATGGTAATATGCCGCGTGTCTTTATGCAGCGTCAAAATCAACGAATGAAATAGCGTTAACGTACTTCGATGTCCTACACTGACAAAAGTTGTTTTTGGCAATTGTTTTTGCAGGAGCTGGTACAGATATGCTTCTGTATCTTCGTCAAGAGCAGATGTCGCTTCATCAAAAAAAATCCAGGTCGGTTTTTGCAAAAAGACCCGAACAAAAGCCAGCCGCTGTTGTTCTCCTACAGATAAAACATGATTCCAATCAGCTTCTACATCAAGTTGATCCGATAGATACGCAATACGGCAGATATGCATCCACTGTTTTACTATCTGATCAGAAAATTCCATGTCCCCCGGATATAATAATACTTGCCGCAATGTGCCAAGCGGCAGATAAGGTATTTGAGGAACAAACATAGTTTGCTCTTTTGGCAGCATATTTATTTTTCCTGATACATACGGCCATATTCC
>JALCNL010000057.1 GCA_022649055.1 Megasphaera sp. | reverse complement strand
TAAACGATGAAACTAACGCCAATCCCAAGGTCGTATTCAAGTCATTGGTCGGCGATGTCAGAATATGCGGACTGGGCAACAGACCAAGTTCATTGCCTACAAAGATAAACAAAAACATCGTGAGAAGCACTGACACCACCTGTCCCCATTTGGGTCCCAACGTTTCCTTAAATTGGGCAAGTAATGATTCGACAATGATTTCCACAACATTCTGTATTCCCGAGGGAACTAGAGACCTGCTGCGAGTAGCCGCCATCGTAACAATAATTACAATAGCCGCCGTCAACCAGGTCATATAGAGAGTATCCATATTAACGTTCATTCCAAAAAGCTGAGCAATTAAATGGTGTCCTGTATGCAGCTCCATACCTTCACCTCCTTTCTAATCGGGCATAGATAAATTTTGCCGTTACTTCCAGATACGTATAAACTTTAAAAGACAATACGCCGGCAACTGCCGCCCCAAAATGTATAATCGGAAAATGTAATACCACTATAAAGGAAAGAATAATAGTAATCAATCTAAGAAAAGCTCCCCCCTTGATAAAAGCCACAGCTTGGACAGGAGGCATTTTCATCGCCCGTGAAGATCGACTGCTGAGCATGAGAAAGTATACGATGTTCAAAGAACAGCCGACAAGCCATCCCAAGATCAGGTGCGTATACCCGCACAAAGCCAGTAGTGCGGTTATTATACAGGTAAATACTATTAATTTTTTTAAAGTTCCCTTTATATAGTCAATAAAGTAATTCAATCAGGTCCACCTGTATCCTTTTGCTTCGTACGGGATCCATGTCGATTTTGGTTATCCTCTTTCATATAACGCAATGCCTTTTTATACAATGACCAAAAACCCGTCACGGCTCCCAACAAGGAACAAAAAATCAGCCCCCATGGCGATGTATCCATTATCTTGTCAATATACCGTCCAAGAAATACGCCGGCAATCAGGCATATAACCAGTGTAATCCCTAGCGTTCCAGCCTCCGTCACAATAGCCAATAGAGAAAACGCGTTCTTTTCTTTAGAGGGTCCTGTTTTATGAATCATATGATGCTTTCCCTTCAGACGACAAAAATCCCTTCCATTTATTTACAGCATGCGAAAATTGCATATAATCCCTTATAAGGATAAACTAACTAGTGTAATCGCAAGGCTGCAAGTGGAAGGGTGTTAGCGCATCAATACCTGCAAAGCATATGAAAAGGTGACAACCATTTGACCGTCTTGAGATTATTCTAGCATGTCAAAGAGGTAAAATCAACAAACAAATTTAGCTAAACTAAAAAAGTTTGTTTATAATTAATAACGAAAAGCGTATCAATCCTGCTTATTGAAAAGCTTCCGGTATATCAATATCACTTCCCATACGATGAAGAATATATGCCACTATTCGTTTTGCCGCTTTACCGTCACCATACGGATTCACAGCATTGCTCATACGGTTGTATTCATCAAAGTCCTCTAAAAGACGCTTGGTCTCCTCATAAACGATTCGTTTATCTGTCCCAATCAGTTTAACGGTTCCCGCATGTACCGCTTCAGGACGCTCTGTGGTATTACGCAACACCAGAACCGGTTTTCCCAAAGAAGGGGCTTCTTCCTGAATGCCGCCAGAATCTGTCAAAACAATGGCAGAACGCCCCATTACGTTAGCAAAAGGCTCATACTCCAACGGATCAATCAGATGGATACGTTCGACACCATCCAGTTCCTCTTCTACGACCTTACGTACCAGTGGATTTCGATGGACGGGGAATACAATTTCCGTATCGGGGAACTCTTCAATAATACGGCGCAGCGCTTTATATATATGCCGCATCGGCTCGCCTAAATTTTCACGGCGATGCGTCGTAAGCAAAATAACACGATGATTTGTAAAGTCAATATGCTGCAATGCCGGGTCATCAAATTCATAATTATCACGCACCGTATTCATCAATGCATCAATAACCGTATTACCCGTTACATAAATAGAATGCGTATCAACATTCTCCTTCAAAAGATTTTGCCGAGCCGTCGCAGTCGGTGCAAAGTGCATGGCGGCAATAGCACCGGTAAGTTTACGATTCATCTCTTCCGGAAACGGTGAATAAATATCACCTGTACGAAGGCCGGCTTCCACATGTCCTACAGGGATTTGCTGATAATACGCTGCTAAAGCTCCGGCAAACGTCGTTGTCGTATCCCCATGAACAAGAACTATATCTGGTTTTTCCTTTTCTAAAACCTGCCGGAGTCCATTCAGCGATTTCGTCGTAATATCATAGAGCGTCTGCCCCCGCGACATAATATCTAAATCATAATCCGGCTGTATATCAAACAAACGCAATACCTGATCAAGCATCTGACGATGTTGTGCCGTTACTGTCACAATAGTCTGAATTTGACCAGCATGTTTTTTGAGTTCTAACACAACGGGTGCCATTTTGATTGCCTCCGGTCTTGTACCAAAGACAGTCATCACCTTGAGCATATGAAAAGCCTCCTTAAAGTCGCAAATTCTACCCTTAGCCTTTGCGGGTAGAATTTGTTGTCTTATGCAATATACCAATCCGCTTTGCTGAATAGATTATAACCGCCAGTACAATAACCACGGTCAACAAACCGACCTTATAATTGACATTGGCCACAAAAAGAGCCACAAAACCAAGCACAATACTGACACAATACATCGTAAGGACTGCCTGCTTTTGTGACAACCCCAGTGCCAAAAGGCGATGATGCAGATGCCCTTTATCCGGCTGAAAAATAGGAACACCACTCATCTTACGGCGAACAATAGCAAACAAAGTATCCAGAATGGGAAGTCCCAACGCAATAATAGGAACCACCAATGCTACGGTAGCTGCCGTTTTTACTAACCCAAGAATAGCGACTACCGCCATCGTATACCCTAAAAGCATACTTCCCGTGTCACCCATAAAAATTTTCGCCGGATTAAAATTATACTGCAAAAATCCCAGTGCAGCACCCGCCATAGCTACAATAATAATAGCTGGTAAATGCTGATGCATGCTGACAGCAATCAAAAACATAGATACCGACGCAATCACGGAAACTCCGGCAGCTAACCCATCTAAGCCATCAATAAGATTAACCGTATTCGTAAAACCTATAATCCAAAAAATGGTAACAGGAATAGCTACGATTTCCGGCAGGACAATCAAATCACCAAACGGATTCGTAAGCCATTCAATCTGAATACCGAAAAATACGGGAATAAAAGCACAGATTATCTGCCCGACTAATTTTACCTTAGCCGGAATCTGACACACATCATCCCAAATACCAAGCAATACAATCGCCGTACAACCGATAAGCAAGCCTATCACTTCATAAGATAAACTCACGCGGGCAATCACCGCGGCCATAAAACCAATGTAAATAGCCAGCCCGCCCAATCGAGGAATTATGCGGGTGTGTACCTTTCTCGCATTCGGTCGATCGATAGCTCCGATTTTAATCGCAAGCCTTTTGACACTTGGCGTCAAAGCATATGTTACGATCAATGCAATAAAAAACGGTACAAAATATTCGAGCACGACACACGCCTACTTTCTAAAAATGTTTAGCCCTGCGGCCATACTGATTAGTTTGTCAAACTGCGCATCGGTGCCGGAATACGGCCGCCGCGGGCAATAAATGCATCAGACTTATATTTATTCACATTAATAATAGGGCAATATCCCAATAAACCACCAAATTCAACGGTATCGCCTACTCCTTTACCGGGAACAGGGATGACACGTACAGCAGTGGTCTTATTGTTAATCATGCCGATAGCTGCTTCATCAGCGATAATAGCTGATATAGTCGCAGCTGACGTATCGCCGGGAATCGCGATCATATCAAGACCGACGGAACACACACATGTCATCGCTTCCAATTTTTCCAAAGAAAGACTGCCTCTTCCTACCGCTTCCAACATACCTTTGTCTTCACTGACGGGGATGAAGGCCCCGGACAAACCGCCGACACGGGAGGAAGCCATAAGGCCCCCTTTTTTCACTGCATCATTCAAAAGCGCCAATGCGGCTGTCGTACCGCAGGCACCGCAACTTTCCAGACCCATTTCTTCCAAAATCGCAGCAACGCTGTCACCCACAGCCGGGGTCGGGGCCAAAGACAAGTCAATAATGCCGAAAGGTACTTGAAGGCGTTTAGCTGCTTCCATCGCTACAAGCTGCCCTACGCGGGTAATCTTGAATGCCGTTTTTTTGATTGTTTCCGCGACCACATCAAATGGTTCGCCTTTTACGTTTTCCAGTGCACGTTTTACAACACCCGGTCCGCTGACACCCACACTCACGCAGGCATCTCCCTGCGTCACGCCGTGAAAAGCACCTGCCATGAACGGATTATCTTCAACAGGATTGGAGAATACGACCAATTTGGCACATCCCAATGCATCCTGTTCTTTTGTCAATTCTCCCAGCGTTTTGAATACACGACCCATTTCGGCAACGGCATCCATATTGATGCCGGCCTTCGTAGAACCGATGCCGACAGAGCTGCAGACCAGTTCGGTCGTGGCCAGTGCTTCCGGAATCGAAGCAATAAGCCGGCGGTCTCCCTCCGTATACCCGCGTTCCACCAATGCCGAAAATCCGCCGATAAAATCAATACCTATCGTTTCGCGAGCTTTATCCAACGCCCGGGCGACTGCAACATAATCCTTAAGATCGCTGCAGCCTGCCACCATAGCGATCGGTGTAACCGCAACGCGTTTGTTTATAATAGGAACTCCGTACTCAGCCGAAATGTCTTCTCCGGTTTTTACGAGATGTTCTCCGTATTTTGTAACTTTGTCATAAATATTTTTACACAACGTCTTGCCGTCGGCAGAACAACAATCCAGCAAGCTAATACCCATCGTTATCGTCCGGACATCCAGATTGTTCTTCTGAATCATTTGGTTCGTTTCTAATACATCTTGAATCGTCAGCATTCTATATTCTCCTTATCCCACACGATGCATTGCATAGAAGATGTCTGCATGCTGGGCTCTGATTTCGACGCCGAGGACATCGCCCTTTTCCTTTAATACATTCTGCAATTCCTCTAAATCTATAGCAGATTTTTCCATATCAACAATCATAACCATATTAAATAGTCCGTCTAAAATTACCTGATTGATTGTTTCAATGTTAATACCATATTCTGCCATTACATTACTTACTGTAGCAATGATACCTGTGCGGTCTAAACCCACTACGGTGATTACAACTTTCATGGACATGCCAACTCCTTTGTATTAAGATTCCACGCTTTTCTATTATAGCATATCTAGTATACAAATGTACACGAATAAATCAATACGGAAATTTTTAAAACAAGACATCTGCGGCTTTATTTCCGCAACGCTTTTGTTATTAATTTTTTCCCTTCATCAAGAAACAAATTTGCTTGATTATAAGAAATAAAACTTTCACTGTACAATTTATACATATCCTCCGTACCTGACGGACGAGCCGCTACCCAGCCATCCTTGGTGCAGATCTTTACTCCTCCAATCGGCATATTGCCATAGGGTGATTGAGAAAAAACAGCCGTAATAGGACTACCACATAACGTAATATCCGTAACATCGGCCTCCGTCAAATTCTCGATTTTTTTCTTTTCCTCCAGGCTAGCCGGAGCATCGCTGCGCATGGCATAAGGTGTCCCCAATCGATTGCAAATATCTATATAATATTGCATGGGTGATTTTCCTGTTACCGCCTTCATTTCGGCTGCCAATAAACACATGATAATACCATCCTTATCCGTCGTCCAGACACTTCCATCTTTTGCAATAAAAGAACCTCCAGCACTTTCTTCGCCGGCAAAGGCAACCTGCTGGGACGTGAACAACGATCCAAAATATTTAAATCCCACAGGAACTTCATATATAGGAATTTGAAGTTCCCCCGCAATCCGTGCCAAGAGCTGCGTCGTTACTACCGTTTCGGCAATACCGCGGCCTTCAAAATTACGGTGAGTCAACAGATAATGAGCCGCAGCCGACAAATACGCATTGGCACCAATCATTCCCAGTATGCCGCAAATAATACCGAAGCGGTCATAATCAGGATCATTGGCAAAAATCAAATTATAAGACGCCCCATGAGCTGCTGCCGAACTCATGACATATTTAGAAGAACAATCCATACGCACCATGCCGTCGTGATCATAATTCATAAAAGAGAACAGCGGATCATACGTATCATTGACAAAGTCCATGGGAATATTATACATCTCCGAAACCGCATGCCAATAATGCATTCCCGAACCGCCCAGAGCATTCACCATGATGCGCAGACCTGCATCCCGAATAGCATCCATATCGATAACCGAATCCAGTTCTGCTACATACAATCCCTTATAATCATATGGAATAACCAGACTGCTGGTTTGCACAACGGCAGCCGCTGCCCGTTGCACTTCACGGCAATGCCCGGCTAATATGCGATTAGATTCTTTTTCAATAGCCTTTGTAATATCCGATTCTGCCGGACCGCCAGTAACAGGATTATATTTAATTCCACCATGTTCCGGCGGATTGTGGGAAGGCGTAATAATAATACCATCCGCCTGCTTTTCTGAGCGGCATTCATTATACCGCAAAATAGCACGTGATACAGATGGCGTAGGAACAAAATCATGTTCACTATCCACATAGACCGTAACATCGTTAGCGACAAGTACGGAGAGAACCGTGTGGAACGCCAGTTCAGAAAGATAATGCGTATCCTGCCCGACAAACAAGGGACCCGCAGCCCCGAACTGGTTTCGCAGCGTGCAGATTGCCTGTGTTACCGCCGCTACATGATCCTCTGTAAAACTTCCATTATCGGCCTGTCCGCGGTGTCCCGACGTACCAAACCGGACTTGCTGATGCGGATTGTCAGGATCCGGATGAATATTAGTATAATCATTTTTTATGGCCTGCAAATCAATATAATCTTCCTTCCGTACCTTTGTTCCCGCTAAATAGTGGACCGCCATACTGATCACCTGTCTTTCTGAGTTTTGACAAACATATAATTTTTTCATACAATGAAGATACCTTCAAAAAAAACACGCAGAAGGCATATAGCTATATATTATTCTTAACACAGTAATATTGATGTAATTTATTATAACAAAATTTGCACCACTTATACAGTCTATGTATTATTTTAAAGGAGAAAAGAATGAAACTTATTTCTTGGAATGTCAATGGTCTCAGAGCCGCTGTAAATAAAGGTTTTATGGATGTATTCCACAACTTGGACGCCGATATTTTCTGCCTCCAGGAAACCAAACTTCAGCAAGGACAAATAGAGTTGAATTTGCCCGGATATGAACAATATTGGAACTATGCCGAAAAAAAAGGATATAGCGGGACCGCTATTTTTACAAAAAAAACACCCCGTTCCGTCACCTATGGAATCGGCATGGAGGACCATGACCACGAAGGCCGTGTTATTACCCTAGAATACGAAAACTTTTATTGTATCACCTGCTATACCCCAAACAGTCAAAATGAATTAGTCCGTCTCCCTTATCGCATGCAATGGGAAGATGATTTTCGCAAATACATACAACAGCTCGACAAGAAAAAACCAATTATTCTCTGTGGCGACCTGAATGTAGCCCACGAAGAAATCGATCTCAAAAATCCAAAAACAAATCGTAAAAATGCCGGTTTTTCCGATGAGGAACGAGCCAAAATGACAGAGCTGCTGCAAGCAGGCTTTACCGATACCTTCCGCTATCTGTATCCGGATACGACCGGTATCTACTCCTGGTGGAGTTACCGCTTCAAAGCCCGCGAAAAAAATGCCGGATGGCGTATTGATTATTTTATTACTTCAAAGGCACTTAACGACATGATCAAAGAAGCTCTTATCTACACTGACATCGCCGGCAGTGACCATTGCCCGGTAGGACTGCTGTTAAAATAGCATTGACGCAACGCCCTCCGTATGTTACAATACCTTTGCAGTAATTTGAGCGAGTGTGGCGGAATTGGCAGACGCACCAGACTTAGGATCTGGCGGTTAACACCATGGGGGTTCAAGTCCCTTCACTCGCACCAGCATAGACACCGTCTACATTCGTAGGCGGTTTTATTTTGCCTGCCCTCCTAAAGTCTGATGTACTTTGCCATCTTTTTGCCATCTTTGCAATTAATATATCCGCATCAAACCTGTTACAATTTATATAATACGTTAATACGTCCGGTAACGTGAACTGGAACATTTCTCAGGTATTTCTCCAAGTCGATTTTCTCCATAAATCGTTCGAAAACCAGCACAGGATAGCAGATATCCAGATAATCTGAAATAAACAGTGGTAAAATATCCTGTTTTGTTTTAAAATAATGTATAGTTGAATTTTTCATTGGTTACGTAAAATTTTACCACAAAATGAGGATCACCGGTTCTTTCGAACCGGTAATCCTCATTTATTTTTATAGGAGCTTTATTTCACAGCCCCTATAAACTATAAAAGTGTATCATACAGATACCGCCTTTCATATAAATCCAATATCAAAGCATCAACCAGCTTTAGCACATAGAAAAAGCAGAGAGTCCTACGCTTTCAGCAGAACTCTCTGTATAGGGGTTAAGGTATATCTTTCATTTAAAGCAAAAACAAAATTTCAATATAAAAACTACTTGGCAACGCATCATTATAAACATATCACTCCATAACGTCGCCCTTCTCTCAGGAAATATTTTTATGAATATTTTCTGTATGGCAAGAGAATCCCGTAACCGGCGTTACAGAAACACCCTGAGCCCCATCCATTTCCAGCCATTTGCTGATAAGAACAGATTTAACATGAATACGAATAGAATCAAACCCTTGTTTAATGATAAGTTTACTGGGATACCAAATAGTGACACCATCAATTGTTTCTTGTAGATATTGACTGTTTTCAACTGCCTTCCCTAAAGCAATTTCGGGTATATAGCTACCCCAAATCAAGTCACCTCTACAAGGACACCCACAAGATGGTTCAAATTTCATAGTAATCAATATGTGATTTCCATGTTTTTTTACATATTGAACTGCTTCCGATGTCAATGTAAACATAATTTTCTCCTTTCCGGCTACGCAAGAAACCGCTTAAGCATAACCGCAGTATATGTGATTACAATTGTACTATGTATATTAAGTATAGTGAATAATAACTGCCTTTGTCAATATAAAGCATAATATATATAGTACTTGTTCACTCTTGTTTTTTTAATTATGCGGTTATTTTATTTTTTTAAATCATTTGTATTGTATATCCATTTCAGATACTTTAATATACATAGTAGAAGCACTAGCGGAAAAACAAGTGCCTTTATCATATGATACTTGGATTTTTGCACGTAAACTTCCAAATGTACGAATACTGTAGAATTTGTACCTGTCAAAACCATTTATTTTTAAAAAAATTTAAATATTTTATTTAAGAAAACGAGGTAAAATTATGAAAAAATTGTTATTGGCAAGTCATTCTCTTTTATTTTTATTCTTTTTTATGTCGTTGGCAAATATTCAATACAATCAAGATATCTGTATTTTCCTGATTGCCGTAGTAGTGAGTGCCTATATTGTAACGACACCGCCAAACATTTTCAAAACATGGTTTTACTATACCTTGAACAGTTCATTATTTCTTTTATTTTATACTTACCGAAAATATGATCACCATTTTATTTCTATTCTTTTGGGTATGAATATCGTACTGCGCCTGATAGACACCTTTCAAAATTGGATACGTTTTAGAAAGCAAGAAATAAAAGAATTAGGATTATAAAAAAAGTAACGACCAAAAGTTAAGACATGATACTGTCATTACCCCTTACATTGTTTATTTTCGAAAGCAGGTAAACATGAACCTTCTCCTTGTAGTTCACATTTTTAACCATATTTATCGGCGCCATCGCCATTTCATATGTTGATGATATGAATAGATGCCTTGTGGTGGTCCTTTGTGACAACGACCACAGTAGGATACGGAGATATTGCACCTTCATCAATCGGCGGCCGTATTGTTGCCGTTTGTTTAATGCTGATCGGCATCGGTTTTTTAAGCACGCTGACTGGCAATATTTCCTCCTACTTTATTTTTCAGGGACACCATAAAAAGGAAACGTATGAAGAAACAATCATCCACGATATCCAACATAAATTAGAAAATTTTAATGAGTTGACTGCCGATGATATCTCAAGTATAAATGCTGTCCTGCTCTCACTGAAAAACAAAAAAACAATCCCTAATTCAGTAGCGTAACCACCTCCATTTTGTGCTATAATCACGTATAGAGGAGGTGATTATATGAACAAATTCACATCACTAGAACTATCTATTATCCGGGAAGCTTTAACTAATTACAACCAGCACTTAAATGAATTATTCCAAGAAGGAAAGCATTATAATTTACGATTGACTGCAAAGCTCCAGATAACAGAAGCATTACTAGAAAAAATCAAAACTGTTTATGTATCCCATCATGACTGCATTAAAGAAGTGTAAACCTTACCATATGTCACTGGATTTTGTTTTCCGTTGATTTCCAAATGGATCCTAAAAGAACGCTGTGAGCAACCATTGCAGTGTTCTTTTTTTATCTTTTTTAACACATTGTCATTGCCTTGATATGCTGGTAATTTTTACTCACAAAAAAACCGGACCCTGCTATCGCCTGATCCAGTTATTGCTGCTTTTTATGTAACGTGTCTAAAATCTATTTCATAATCTGATTGATCAAATAATTATAATTTGCAAGATTATCTTCAATAAATTTCTGTTCCGCGCTATCCTTTTGGAACTTATCACGAAAATAGGGTTGTACCAAATCATAGTACGCTCCGCTTTGCAATACGACATGGACTCTTTCATTCTTGAATCCCATGACTTTTCCATCGGATTTAGAGGTTTCTCTGCAGGAAATAATTTTGTCTAATGCAATCTTGGTAATTGTGAGTTCATCATAAATTTTAGTAATTGTCACTTCATCTGTTATGGCAGCATATTCCAAAACCATCAGACAGTTCTTTTTCAACAACACATATTTACGGACACCGTTTCTGCCACCGACAGCCTCCGTATATGCGGCTTCCACATCACTAAAATCGTCTTCAAAAGGCCATGTGTGTTTCTTACTTTTAAGCACTTCGTCCATAAAATATTTGTCGATAGTAATCCTTGCTAAATTTTCCATTCAACACATCTCCTTTACGTTTTCAACAAATAAAACAAGTATAGTATATAAATATAAATTTCTACTAAACTAATATATTTCCTGCAAAATATTTATTTTTTTATATATTTTCCATATTTTTTAATGTTTTTTATAAAATACCATAATAATAAGTAATTGCACCAAACAAGCAGTCAGAGCACGATTCTATTCGATATGCTTTATCCCTGCCTTTCCGCTAAAAACGCAACTGCCTCTTGTTCTGTCAGGGGTATGCTGTACACATATCCCTGAATATAATCACACTGTTTCCCTTTTAGACACAGTAACTGTCGCTCTGTTTCTACCCCTTCCGCTATTACTTTTTTATTCAACGAATGTATCATCTGTATGATAGAAGTAATAAGTCTGTCTTCATTAATACTAGTCCCTATCCGATCAATAAATGATTTATCTATTTTTATCGTGTCAAAAGGCAATCGATCCAACAACATCAAGGAAGAATACCCAGTACCAAAATCATCCATTGCTAAATGAATTCCGGCTGCCGTTACTCGTTCCAACCGATTCAGTACATGTTCCATAGATATAAAACTAGTCATACACGCATCTTCTGTAATTTCAATACCCATATGGCAAACGGGAACTTGCGTTTCTCGGATAATACGAAACAGCATGTCGACAAAATTATCCATGGCAAGCTGCATGGGAGAAATATTAACATGTACACAACCGTTCCATCCTTGATCTAAAAGTTTGCGGGCAAATTGGCAGGCACTCTTGAATATCCATTCCCCTACAACACGAGTAAGCCCTGCTTGTTCTACCAGTGACATAAATCGTGAAGGAGAAAGGATTCCATGAACCGGACTATTCCATCGTAAGAGCGCTTCAAATCCGACTACGCCCGAATCTACCATGGCAATCTGCGGTTGGTATACTAAAGAAAACTCATGCTTATCCATTGCATCATATAAACCTTCAATCAAACGAATTTTCTCAAATGCCATATGCTGCATTTCCGGTGTGTAAAACCGATATCGTCCTTTTCCTTCGGCCTTGGCCGCATACATGGCATTATCCACATTTTTGATAATTTCTTCGGTTGTGGTTCCATTTTTAGGGTATTCTGCAATACCGATACTGGCAGTCAATCGGAAGGAGATACCAAATATATTATGCTTTGCCTGTAATGAAATATTCAATTGTTCTACAATATCTCGTATTTGATCGTGCGCATACGTCCCACGCAAAACAACAAAAAATTCATCGCCGCTCATATGCGCAACAAATGCACTTGGTCCCAGTGCATTTGTAATGCACATCCCCGTCAATACAATCAGTTTATCACCGTATTGATGTCCATAAGTATCATTAACCATTTTTAAATTATCTGTATCAATAAAAAATACTACACCGGAAGACTTCCCCTCCTGGGCTAGCTTCAATTCCTTATACAGCCATTCCAACAAATACCTCCGATTGGGAAGTCTTGTCAGTGTGTCATAATAGGCCATATGTTTAATACGCTGTTCATGTCTTTTTTTCTCTTCTTCAATACGGACCTGCTCTGTAATATCACGAGAAAAACCGTATATTTCCCTATGACCATCCACTATATTGATAGAAATGCCCTGTGTCAATATATATCGTACTTGTCTATCTGTCCGAACAATACGATATCGAATTTCTTTCAATTTATTCACTTCTTCCGACAATAATTGCCTGCTTACCTGTCGAACCCAGTTTTGATCTTCAGAATAAACAAATTTCTGTACATATACCTCAAAAGGAATTTCTTTTTCCAATTCACTTGCGATACCATATATATCACAAAGCTCCCGCCCCATGATAATCACACTCGTTTCCATATCACAGATCCATATACCTGTTCCTGGAATGGAAAAAGTGATTTTCCTGCATTCTAAAATAAGCTGTGCGTATATATCGATCACTTCCTGTATTAACTTCACTTCACGCAAAGTTAAGCTTACATTCTCTGAAAAAAAAGAAATACCTATATTCCCAGCCCATTTTTCTCCATACTGAACAGGAAATACTGCAACATACCGCATCTGATCAAAACCCGGATTAGGAACACGGTACTCCCATGCGTTATATGGAAAAATAACAACAGTTTTTTTTGTTTCATATACTTGTTGAAAAACAGGATGGAATACATGTTCCATTATTTTCTGCTCAAAAATACTCCCCGGTGATTGGATACGACAGACAATATCTTCTTCAATACATATACGCACAAAATACTGTGCTGTTTTACACGATTCAACAAGTTTCGGAATATGCTGTTCCAGTAAATCACTGACACTCTTACTAATTGCAGAGTTAATATAATAACTAGTCGTACATTTCATATACTCATCGCCCCCGGTTACCACTATGAAAAAATACATTCATATGCTGAACACCGCACTGATATAAACGTTTAGGATATGGACAATGATACCAACGGATACGGTTACTTTTTAAAATGAAGTTCCTCTTTCAATGCTGCATTTAAACTACGGAATATAACACGATCAATATCTAATTGATATACCACCATATCCGGATCCATGAAAGTTTGAAAAAAATCTTTTATCCCCGGCAGTCCTTCAAACAACTGCTGACGTATTTGCTGCATCTCTTCCGGAGACATATCTGATCTCTGTAATAATTTTCCCTGTAAGCGAAGAACATTGGTATTATCATCAACTGTACAAAGTTCAACAACGTTATTCACCTCTATCTCCTTCGTTTTATCTGTTCCCTTATGACTAACAAGCCAAACATTTTCTTTCTCATCAACAAACAACTTCATAGGCCGAACATGTACTACCTGATTAACGGCAGTCCCTAAGAAAAAAATCTGTTCTTTGCAAATCTTTACAATTTTAGAATCCAACATAATATTCTCCTCCTTTTGAATATACACAACTGCCTATACGGCAGATAACGGGTAAGCGTTGGGGATTAAATGGCATCGGATTTTCTAAACTGCCTATACGGCAGATAACTTCACAGAACCGATCAGCAACAACCTGTTCAATTTCTAAACTGCCTATACGGCAGATAACGTGATTTTAATCCGTTGAAAGGTTTGTTAGGATTTCTAAACTGCCTATACGGCAGATAACGTACAGTAGCATCATTACCTTGGAAGTCTTCATTTCTAAACTGCCTATACGGCAGATAACATAGGTTGTCGTCTTGAACGTTCCCGCCAATGTTTCTAAACTGCCTATACGGCAGATAACTGTGGGCGGTATTAATAAAGATACTGGTAAATTTTCTAAACTGCCTATACGGCAGATAACCGAAAAACACAGCATTAGCAACCCACGTAGGATTTCTAAACTGCCTATACGGCAGATAACTTAAGCGCCAAGCGGTCATAGGATGATAACAATTTCTAAACTGCCTATACGGCAGATAACTTTTAAAGAAGAGTATGGTGGTGTATCTTTATTTTCTAAACTGCCTATACGGCAGATAACCACTTTTGTATTGTTGTGTGTACTTTTGTATCTTTCTAAACTGCCTATACGGCAGATAACCTATCCCGCGTCCATAATGAATTTCTAAAACATTTCTAAACTGCCTATACGGCAGATAACAGATTGTTACCCAGATATTGAATATTCTTGCATTTCTAAACTGCCTATACGGCAGATAACGAACAACGGCGCCAACGACATGGGGAGCAGTATTTCTAAACTGCCTATACGGCAGATAACATTCGTTCTATCTTTGCTAACGTTTGCCACATTTTCTAAACTGCCTATACGGCAGATAACGGCAGCGTGATATGTGGGCTGTTCTTGCGATTTTTCTAAACTGCCTATACGGCAGATAACAATAATAAAATTAAAATTTCCAATATCGGTAATTTCTAA
>JALCNL010000056.1 GCA_022649055.1 Megasphaera sp. | reverse complement strand
CAATGGCATTAAATTGTTCCTGCGGTGTCATATTGGCAATATCGTGGTGGTCCACACCGCTTTCTATGAGATGTTTTACTCCTGCCACCCGAATCATAAAAAACTCATCCATATTGGAGGCGGCTATAGCAATAAAATTAAGTTGTTCCAATACCGGGTTAGATTCTACCATGGCTTCATTTAATACTCGTTCATTAAACTTCAGCCAAGTAGATTCTCTATTTAAATAGTACGCTGCATCATGAAAATTCATTATTTTCACCTAACCTTTCACCAATATAGGTGTCAAACCAAATACTTCTTCAAATCCAGAAACAGCTTTTTTAAAAGTCCAGCGTTCTAAGGAAACATCAAAATCAGATACATAGTTGACTACCAGATTTCGTTCACGGATTTCTGCCATAATCCGGCTTATTTTTCCATTGTGGCCGGCATCCAGTGCATCAGCTAATCGAAAAATAGTCACTAGTTTTATAAGAATTATTTTTTGTGTCGGATTTAAAGAGCGATAATTTGCATCCCCATTGCTGGGAGTGCCTTTATACGAATAATAATCTATATTGGCCACGATTTCTTTTTCTTCGTCTGTTATGCCAAATATATCTGTTGCCATAATAAGCTCATAGGTGCATCGATTATGTCCCCGCATGTTAATAAACTTTCCCGTTTCATGTAAAATAGCGGCTAATCTCAATAAATAACCAGTATGATGAGGGAGGCCGATTTGTTTATATAAGCTATGAAACAGTATAGTAGTAAATTGTTCTATTCGGGACGAATGTGTCTGATCAGATACATATTTAGAAGCAATCGTACGAGTTAAATCCAAGAGCAGAACACGTTGCTTGCGAAGATATAGATCATTTCCCCGGTCAGCAATATAAAACATGGAATATCCCTGCGTAAAAGTAATTCCCATTAAAAGAATCACATCTATATCAATAACACGGAACAGCTCGTAATACAATAAAATAGTCGGCATAATTACGTTGGCCCTGTTTTCAGAAAGATGAAAACGCTGCATTAATTTAAAGGGAGTAACTCCGTCAAAAGAATCAACAAATGCGAAGAATTCATGTGACTTAATTAAACATATGCCATTCCTCATTCTTTCACCCATCAAATTGCCGATCAAGTTAGCTTCTATTCCGGATAAAATGACATATTTAACATGGTGTTTTTTTACGCTGACCCACAGCGGAGACAAGGTACTGTGGATATATTCACGGGCAGCAGTGGGAAATGTTATTTCACAACGCTGTTTTTTATCAAAGTTTTCCAATATCCGCAGTGCACCGATATGTACGTTTTGCTGAAATAGTAATTTTCCAGCCTGCCAGCCGGTCAATCCCAATCCACCGGAAGTAATATCCATCAGCAGTACCGCTTCCCCGGCAAAATCAATATGATGTTTTTGAACGGAATAATATAAGCCGAAAAATTTATAATATATTTCTTTTGTCATATCCAGTATATCGACATGAAATCCTGTCCGTATATAGATTTGATCAATAACATTCAAACTATTTTCTGCTTCCCGTACAGAAGTCGTTGCCAACACTTTTACATCTTCAACGCCATAATCTTTCAGGAGCTGATGAAAACCGCTTAGTATACGGCACATGGAATTCAAAGAACGAAAGCTGATACGGTGGGTCTGAAATACCTCTTCCCCATAATCGACTTCGTGTGTAACGTTTTCTATTACTTCCATATCGTCCATGGAAGAACCTGATATGATCCGTAATGTCATGCGTGCTGACCCAATATGAATGATGCCAAACAAATACTGTATTTCCTTATTCATGGAAACACCTCGCTTATTTCTTTTGTAGTTCCTGTACTATATATATTATACATGAAATTTACAGATTATCCTTTATCTTTCCGTACATTTTATGTAAAATAAAATGTAGAATATATAAATAATATGTATATATAATAAAAATGGATTCTTGAAGAGAGGAAAAATATGGAAAAATTAGCTATCATTGATATGGGGTCAAATTCAATCCGTTTTGTAGTCATACAAATAGCTGATAATAATTCATACTCTATGTTATATCAGCAAAAAGAAAGTATTCGTCTGGGTGAAGGATTATCTGTTTCCGGATGCTTAAGTGCAGATGGAATGGAACGTGCCATGATTTGTCTTAAAGTATATGAGCATATGATGCATGTCATGAAAATTCACACCTGCTTAGCCGTGGCAACTGCCGCCGTCCGTAATGCGAAAAATGGAGAAATGTTTTTGAACCGAATAATAAATGAAACAGGAATTCATATTGATATTATTTCGGGAGAGCGCGAAGCATATCTTGGATATCTAGGTGTGATCAATACAATTGCCATGAAGGACTTTATCCTTTTTGATTTAGGCGGAGCCAGCGTGGAATTATCCTTGGTTCAAAACAGTATTGTAAAACATGCTGTTTCTATTCCTATTGGAGCGGTCACACTTACGGAAAAATTTAAGTTGCAGAACAATATAGCGTCGGAAAACATGCAAGAATGCGCAACATTCATTCGTCACTACATGGATACGGTTTCTTGGCTTAAAAGTGCGCATTTGCCACTCATTGGTATCGGCGGAACGGTACGTAATCTAGCTAAAATGGATCAAAAAGCGACAAACTATCCTTTGCCTAAGTTACATAATTATCAACTGCCGCGTGAACGTTTTGAAAATCTGTACGCCATGGTCATAACTAAATCATATGCCAATAGAAAGAAAATTGCCGGATTATCCGGCGAGCGAGCTGATATTATCGTTGCGGGTGCTGCTGTAATTCGATGCCTTTTTGAACTGACGCAGGATAATGAATTAACGATTAGCGGCCATGGTCTGCGGGAAGGCTTGTTTTTTGAATATTATAGTACGTATTGTCATTTAAAAAAAGGCTGGAATACAGATATTTTAGATTTCAGTTCAACTAATTTTCTGCGAACGTTAGATAATATAGATTATCAGCATGTAAACAAAGTATGTCAAATTACCGAACGCCTTTTTGATTTGCTAAAAGATATCCATGGATATGGCGAAACAGAACGACGCTTGTTAGTTACGGCTGCACGTCTCCATGATGTAGGAAAAGTCATCAATTACTATGATCACGCCCGTAATTCAGCATTTATGATTGGCCATGCTTCCTTATATGGCCTAACGCAAAAAGAACAAATTATCACTGCCTGTATCGCCGGATTTCATCACGGCATCAGTAACAAAACCGTACGCGCTTATCGCTATTCCAATGTCCCGACAGCAGAAGATTGGATCATGATCCGGAAATTATCGACGCTGCTGGCTTTAGCAGAAGCTGCTGATGTTACATATGAACACATTGTACTGGATGTATCATTGACAATAGCCGAACATGTTATCGTATTAGTATTAACAACTACCCCCGGAGCAGTCACAAGTGCCGCCGATTATGAGATGAACCAGCTTTTAAAACAATTTAAAAAAGAATTTCAAATGACGCTATTGCTTATTTGGAAATAGCTCATCAATAAAACGCCGCTCCCTGATAATGATGAGGGAAGCGGCGCTTTATCATTTAATATTTAATCTTCATTTAATGTAATATCTTCACCAGCCAGAATACGTTTCATATTACGAGCCGGACACATTTTACCACACATAGTACAAGTGCCTTCACACTCTGGTTTGCTGGATTCATAATACGTTCTGGCTTTTACAGGATCTATGGCAAGCTGTATCATCGTATCAAAATTAACATCGACACGGGCTTTACTCATTGCATCATCCCAATCCTGGGCCCCGGGAATGCCTTTTGCCAAATCAGCCGCATGTGCTGCAATTTTTACAGCAATAATGCCTTCTTTTACATCATCCACATCAGGAAGACGTAAATGTTCTGCCGGAGTTACATAACAAAGAAAATCAGCACCGCAGGAAGCCGCAATAGCTCCGCCTATAGCACTGGTAATATGATCATAACCAGGCGCTATATCTGTTACCAAAGGGCCTAATACATAAAACGGTGCATTATGACACAACCGTTTTTCCAATTTCATATTAGCTGCAATTTCAGTTAATACCATATGTCCCGGACCTTCAATCATTACCTGCACGTTCTTTTCCCAGGCACGTTTAGTTAATTCACCCAGGGTAATAAGTTCTTCAATTTGTGCGGCATCTGTCGCATCATGCGTACATCCGGGTCGACAGGCATCGCCCAGACTAATAGTCACATCATATGCTGCACAAATATCAAGAAGCCGGTCATAATATTCATAGAAAGGGTTTTCTTTTTTGTTCATTTCCATCCAGGCAAATAACAGTGACCCACCGCGAGATACAACATTTGTTAGCCGTGGATTACGTTTTATGCGCTCTGCAGTTTTTTGATTCATACCGCAATGGATAGTCATAAAATCAACGCCGTCTTCTGCATGCTGCTGAACAACAGAGAAAAATTCGTCTACCGTAATATCCTTTAAATCCTTATCAAGCATCCCAACTGCATCATACATAGGAACCGTACCAATCATGGCGGTAGACATGTCAATAAGTTTACGACGAAAGTCACGTGTTTTGCCAAAACAACTCAAATCCATGATAGCTTCCGCTTTCATATCAATGGCATTTTGTACCTTTTGCAATTCTTCATCATAATCATTATGATCCTTAGAGACACCCAGATTCACATTGATTTTTGTACGGCATTTCTTTCCTACCGCTTCCGGATCAAGGCTTTTATGATTTTTATTGGCCGGAATAACGACTTCCCCCGCGGCAATCAATGTCCGTAATGTTTCTACGGACATTTGTTCTTTTGCTGCAACAATACGCATTTGACTCGTTATAATACCTTTACGTGCAGCATCCATCTGTGTTGTGTAATTCATATATGTATCTTCCTCCTAAAAAAAAGCTCACCATCGCAGGTGAGCTTCTAATATATCAATCAATTAAATGCTTTCCTACGGTAGGATTACCTACATCAGGTTGTAAGGGACAAACAGAATATGTTATCTCAGCCAATAATGGCACCCCTAGCGCTTATTTTATTTGCTTATATTATATTATAGATATGCCGTATATGCAAATTTTTTTTGAAAATAGTCAAATTTCATAGACCGTGATATAATAACAACAATAGGAGGTAATTATTATGAAACATACCCTTTTGAAAAATACTATTATGTCGGCTTTGTTTATATCGGCCGCAATTAGTTGTTTGCCAACACTGGCAGAAGCACAGCAGCCTGCACAAGAATCTATCGTTCACGTGACCGGTTATGCACAACAACAAGTTGTTCCGGATACGGCACTCATTACAGTAGGTGCAGAAACAACGGAAACAGATGCTTCAGAAGCTCGTCAAAAAAATAATCTTATTATGCAGCAAATCACAAATTCCTTAAAAAACATGGGAATAAATAAAATGGATATACGTACAAACGGTTTTACGGTATCACCTAATTATGACAATGGAAAAAACAGAAAAATTATATCGTATACCGTCAGTAATGCGCTGCGGATCAAAATCACTGATTTTGATCTTATATCAAACGTAATCAATACGTCTGAAACCGCAGGTGCTAACCAAATTTACGGGGTCCAGTTCTTGACCGAACATAGTGATGTTGTAAAAGACAGCTTGATCAAAGAGGCGGTTCAAAATGGAAGACGCGCCGCAGAAGCTGCTGCTTTGGCAGCAGGCGGGACACTAGGAAAGGTAAAAGAAATCAACGTTTCTGGGAATTCACCGTCCTACGGTTCTAATTTTGCCATGAATTCATCGCTGATATCCGTAAAACGGGCTGACTATACGCCCATTGAAAGTGGTTCCAATACAGTTAGCGAATCAGTCGACATTACATTCTATTTACAATAAATCAATAGAGTGCAAAAAGGCCGGAATGCAACGTACCCTTGAAGAGTTTTTTACTCTGCCGTACGTTGCATGTCCGGTCTTTTTAAGCTGTTTTTTTCTCCCGATGCGATAACATCGGCAAAGAAACCTGCGCTTTTGCTTGAAGATATAATACCGCTTCAATAGGTGTCATCTCTGCTGTATCTGTAATGGATTCGCTCGTTGTTACTAAATTTCCCGCAGTATCAAAAACTTCCTCTAAAAATGATAGTTTAAATCGGTATGGTGTATTTTTCATCCGTACGCCCTTGATGAAATCCAACAAAATGTAAGAATAGCCAGCAACAGCAGCTTCTGTACACACGGTTTCCAAACTCCGAGCCTTACCTGATGAAAAAATAATATGGCCGGAAAATTTTCTGCGCAGTTCATCTTGTACAACTTGCCGTATATATCTTTCATCATTTTGAATACATTCATCAAGTTGAAACGAAATAGGCCCAGCATAAACAACCGGTGAGTCCGCAATACTACCAACTATTTTATTTACCTCAGCAGGAACGCTATTTTTGATATCATAGTAATTTCGTAATGCGGCATCCGCATAAAGTGCAACAGCATGAAAAAATCGGTCAGAATTTGGATTCCGGTACCATTCTGTTTTTTCACCTAATTGTTTATATTCACCGGAAGTGATCGTTTGCAATACTCCCTTTACCGGATCATTTTTTATTACAACACGATCCAGTAATAGCTCTTTTCCGTATATATCGGAAAATGCTTGGTTTCCTACTGCGGGAGCTCCAAATGTAATAACTTCAATTTGCCCGGCCGGTACTCCGATATCAATAAGCCTCGCTGCCATTAAGGTAGCTACTGCGCCGCCTAAACTATGCCCAGTCAGCAATATATGTTCTTTCGGATTATTTTTAAGTCCATCTGCAAGGCTTTCTCCCAGGGGATTTCCTTCCTTGCCCACGGGAGTAGAAAATACAGTGTTCATATATTCGTTAAACCCTTGATGAACCATAGGCACTTGTGATGTAGTACTATGTCCGCTATCGGTAATAGTATTAAATGCAGCAAGTGCAGTGCCGCCAAAAGGGACCTTGCGAAATTTTATATCTGACGCAACGTCTTTGTCATTTTCAGTTCCGGCTATCGCCAAAATCTGCATTTTATCCCCGGTTTGAGCAGATGTACCCCCGATAAGATAAAATTTTGCATCCGCTTTATCTGTATTGCGGTGAAACCCGATAACATTCCAGCCATGCTGTGACAGTTCGGAACGAGCCAATTCTTGCACGCGCCCATCATACGCGGCTAACGATGCCCATGCGCAGATATATTGTTTATACGCCTTATCTAATTTACTGCCTATGTGCGGGCCAGAAGGCTGCTGCGCATAGGCAGTAATAGGTACTGCCTGGAAAAAACAAATAAAGCCTATGAAGAAAGCCAAAAGATATCGTATCATAGTCCCCCCTGCAGGTGTTTTACAGTGAATATTCATTTATCATCGGATTAATCATGAGATAAAATGGTAAAAACTTCACGATTCGCATGAGTACTTTCTTCAAAAAACAACGAACGTGCCAGTTCCCGTTCCATAGCGGCTTTACGCTTTTTATTTTGTAAAATAGATAACACATCCCGATGTGCTTGAATTAATAAATTTCCTTTGATATGACGAACATGTACCATATCACGCAACCGACGAATTATTTGGATGGCAACAGATTCGGGGGAATATAAGTATCCTGTTCCTCCACATACGTCGCAGGAACTGAATTGGACTTGATGAAGTCCCTGCCGTGATTTTTTTCGGGTAATTTCTACCAAATTCAGTGCTGTCATACCTAAAACACGTGTTTTCATCCTGTCGGCAGCGGTTTCTCGTTCTAAAATCCGCAGTATTTCTTCACGCTGGAAAGGCAGCGCCATGTCAATAAAATCAATAATAATAATGCCGCCAATATCACGAAGCCGCAACTGCCTGGAAATTTCCACAGCAGCTTCTTTGTTAACATGAAAAATAGTATCTTGAACAGTGCTGTTTCCTGTATATTTTCCCGAGTTTACATCAATAACTGTCAGCGCTTCTGTTCGGTCAAAAACTAACGTCGCTCCTGAAGGAAGTGTTACTTTCCGATATTTCAACCGCCGTACTTCTTCCTCAATTTGATAAGCTTCGAATACAGGCTGCTGGCCTTCGTAATATTCGATACGTCCCAGCCATGACTCTTTGGTACCTGTAAAAAGCTGACATATGCGTTCATAGGAATCTTTGTCATCAACAATTACTTTTTTTACGTCAAACGTAAAATAATCACGAATCATACGCATTACTAAATCAGCTTCACGATATAACAAGGTTGGTTTTTTAGCTAATTTATAACGACGCTGTATCCCCGCCCACGTACCAAGAAGGTAATGTATATCGTGCAGCAATTCTTCTTCATCTACACCTTTGGCTACGGTTCTGATAATTAACCCCATTCCCCCAGGTTTCACAGATTCTACGATGGTACGCAGACGGGTTCGTTCCGCTTCATCGCGGATTTTTTTCGATACCCCGATATAATCTACTGTCGGCATGAGTACACCATAACGCCCGGCAAGACTAATATTAGCAGTAACTTTTGGTCCTTTCGTATCCGTTTCTTCTTTGATTACTTGGACAAGAATGTTTTGCCCTACGGAGATATGCGTTTGCTGTATCTCTTCCTTTGTGGCGGCACGAGGAAATATATCGCCTAAATACAGAAATGCATTTTTTTTACGGCCTAGATCAACAAAGGCAGCCTGCATAGCCGGCAGTATATTTTTGATAACACCTTTATATATATTGTTGACTATATGGGTTTCATCATCTCGTTCAATGGCGAAATCACGCAATACACCCTCTTCCACGACAGCCATACGCGTTTCTTCTGCCATAACGTTGCCTATAAGCATTTTCATGAGTTACACACCTTTGCAAAAGAATAAAAACAGATTTAGGTATCAGATACGTCAAATAAAGAATAACAAATACCTTCTGCACGATGAAAAATACCGATGCGTCTAGCCAGCATCATGTCAGCGGTTGCTTTCATAGCAAACTGATTGCACAACACTTCCCATACCTGACCTGGTTTAATCGCACCATTTTCATTTTGAAGTATGCCGATGCGGATCGAAACCGTATCTCCGACAATAGTACCTGTTATAGGTTCTACAACATGTTCTTTTACATCGATCATGCGTTTTCGATGCGTTTTAGGAGAACATCGTTCATATATAATATTGTCCTTTTGATTAAACGTTTCCAATAATGTATTTAATTCTTCTTGATTCATGTTTTCTGATAATGGACCGGATAAGTCGTAGACAGCATAATTAGCCATAGCCATTAATTTGGGAGCTTTTTCATCCACATAAACTCCCTTTAGAACGGCAAATCCCTGAGAAGATTTTTCATTCATTCTGCGGATTACTTCCGCTGTCGGGATCTCTTCGGTAAGTTCCATATCCATATATTCAATGTCGGCAGCCACCCCTACACCTAATGCAGAAGCAAAACTGATTTTCATATGAGGATTAAATCCTTCCGAATAACAAATAGGAATACCCGCACGAATAATAATATACCGTACGGTTCTGGCAAAATCCAAATGAGAAAGAAACCGGAGTGCGTTTTCTTTTTTAACAGCTAAACGAAGTCTTTTCATTATCTCGTCCCTCCTTGTTATCAATAACATGAACATGTAAAGAAGGACAAACACCACATCCCGTACATGATAAATGTCTGCAGTCAGGGGTCAATTCACCGGAAGCAGCCCGCTGCCACTCGCGTTGTAAGAAAGGTTTAACGGCACCGTTTGATAAATGATCCCAGGGCAGTGCCTCGTTTATGTCTCGTGAACGTGCCGCATAATAATCGGGATCAACACCCGCATTGGCAAAAGCTTGAAGCCATCGATCATAATTAAAAAATTCAGACCAGCCGTCAAATTTAGCTCCTAATTTCCAAGCCTCCATGAGTACGCTTCCCAACCGGCGGTCGCCTCGTGCAAAAGCGGCCTCTATATGTCCGGTTTTGGCATCATGGTAATGATAGATAATATGTTTATCTCGAATCAACGTCTTGATATATTCTTGTTTACGCCGAATTTCTTCGATAGGCAGCTGACCGAACCACTGGAAAGCAGTATGGGATTTTGGCACAAAACTGGAAACGCTTACGGTAACGCGGCCATTATTTTTTCCTGTTACTTTACGATATAAATTCAGAACTTTATATGCCAAATCAGCAATACCGGCTAAATCTTCATCTGTTTCAGTAGGAAGCCCCATCATAAAATATAATTTGACGGTAGACCATCCATTTTTAAAAGCATTTTCACAAGCTGCCAGCAGATTTTCTTCCGTTACGCCTTTATTGATAACATCACGCAATCGCTGTGTTCCTGCCTCCGGAGCAAAAGTCAACCCACTTTTACGTACTTGCTGTACTTTTTTTGCAATATCGACCGAAAAACTGTCGACACGAAGTGAAGGCAAACTGACACTGACCTTTTTCCCTTCGAATTCCTGCAACAGCATGTCCACTAATTCGCTTAAACAAGAATAGTCAGCAGAACTGAGACTCATAAGAGATATTTCATTATATCCGGAATTAGTAATCATTTCTTTTGCCAAATGAAGCAAATGTTCCGGAGTCTTTTCCCGGACAGGACGATATAACATGCCTGCCTGACAAAACCGGCAACCACGGCTGCAGCCGCGAAATAGTTCAAGAACGGCACGATTATGCACAATATCAATATTGGGAACAATCGGTTTAGTGGGGAAAAAGACATGTTCTTCATCAGCCACAATACATTTTTGAATACATGCCTTTGCCTCCGGTTCAGAGGGTGTCAAAGATACAAAATTGCCATTCGCATCATAGCAAACATGATAAAAGGCCGGGATATAATTTCCCTGCTGACCTGCAAGAGTCTTCAGTAATCCTTTTTTACCGCCCGGTTTTCCACTTTCTTTCCATGCAATAACGGTATCTGCCAGCAACTGTACGGATTCTTCCGATTCTCCCAGACAAAATACATCAATGTAATCAGCCAAAGGTTCCGCATTAAAAGCACAAGGACCGCCTGCTATAATAAGGGGCATATCTTCTCCCCGCTCTTTTGAAAGCATGGGAATACCTGCTAAATAAAGCATATTTAATATATTAGAAAAACTCATTTCATATTGGAGAGTAAATCCGACTATATCAAAATCACGAACCCATGTTTTGGTCTCCAACGTAAATAAAGGATATTTTTTATCCAGCATAAGTTCTTCCATATCAGGCCAAGGTGCATATACCCGTTCAGCGGCAACATCGGTTCGCTCGTTTAATAATGCATATAAGATTCGTAATCCTAAATGACTCATGCTGACTTCATATACATCAGGAAATGCATATGCTACTGTTAATTTCACTGCATGGTGGTCCTTAACCACACTATTCCATTCCCCACCGATATATCTGGCGGGTTTACTGACTTTTCCCAAAAGAATGGGATCTATATGTACCGTATGAGACACGGTGCAACCTCCTTTAAAAAATCATAGTCTGTTGTCTTCGATATATGCTGAGAAGCAATCCTAAAGACATCATGTTTGTAGTTAAAGCACTTACCCCATAACTCATAAAGGGTAAAGGAATACCGGTAACCGGCATGATGCCGCAGGTCATCCCTACATTGATCAAAATTTGAAAGGACCACATTGACAAAATACCGACAGCAACCAGCATGCCGAAACTATCTTTACAATCCTTTGCTGTTATGAGCGCCCGATATACCAAAATAAAATATAGCGCTAAAATAAAAATGCATCCTAAAAAGCCTAACTCTTCACCAATGACAGAAAATATAAAATCAGTGTGATTTTCAGGCAAAAAATTCAGCTGGCTCTGTGTACCCTGGAATAAACCCTTTCCAAAAAACATTCCCGATCCTATGGCAATTTTTGATTGGATAATATGATATCCTGCGCCGAAAGGATCACTATTGGGATCCAAAAATACCAGAATACGTGATTTTTGATAATCTTTCATAAAGAACCAGCTAATCGGTGCCAATACAATACAAGCAGCGAAAATATTGCGTAAAAGTTTCATATTAATATTAGCAATAAACAACATACCTAAGGTAATTGCCAGAAAAACTAAACTAGTACCTAAATCCGGTTGTTTTAAGACAAGTAAAAAAGGAATACCGACGAACAGAGCAATCGGAAACAGTTTTTTATAAGAATGCAAATCATCCATATGATCGGAAAGAAGTGCGGCCAAACATATGATCATAATCAACTTTGAAAACTCTGAAGGCTGGACGGTAATGGGTCCCATCTGAATCCAACGCTGCGCCCCCAACGCTGACTTGCCTAAAAACATTACAGCTACCAGCATTAATAAATTAATAACATATAGAGGTACGGCGAATCGTTTCAATTTTTTATAGTCAAATCGGCAAACGCCTAATATGATGAGAAGATTTACAATAAAAAATCCCCCTTGGCGTATAACAAAATCATAATTAATGGCCCCCTTGTTAATATGTGTAGCACTGCCGATAATGCATAAACTCACACATACAAGCAGTATACAGGCACCCAGCATTACTTTATCTAAACTTTTCCATTCTCGCTTATTAAAAAGGCTAAACATGTTTACACTCCTAACGACGGTAACGACGCCATGACCAAGATTCTTGGCGTCGCTGCCGCAAAGAAAGTCCGGCAGACTTTTTTTCTATATTTTGCTTTGTCAATGCAGATCCCTCTTCCACCGCAATTTCATCTTCAGATATGGCTGTTTCTTCCTGCGGCAGTGCTATATCAGGGGCGTTCGGCAATAACGCTTCCAAATCGGAAATTGGCAGTTCTGTTCCTTTTTTTATGTAAACCAATGTACGTTCCAAAGATTTAAAAAAAGGGTTGCTTTCAGGGACAGCCACTAACGTACCTTGCTGCGCGGCCCTCTGTATTACATCACTATGCGGCAATATGCCGGCTAAATGTTCTGGATCCAGCATATCCAACATGGTACGGACGGAAACAAAGGCATCGGAAGGCTGATAAAAATTATTGAGCAATATGGCATAATTAAATTTTTTGTGCTTATCGCAGAATTGCATTACTCGTGACGTATCCCGCATAGAAGTCCAAGTCGGTTCTACAACGAAAAATATATAATCCGCTATAGCCACCGCTTTTTTATATGCCTGCCCTCGGCCAGGCGGACAATCCAATAAAACATAATCGTAATGTTCGGCTAAATCTTCCAGCACGTATTGATAGGAGGAGGCATCAATTTTTTCCCATGTATGTTTTTGACTAGCCGCTAAAAAATCCAAGCCGGGAGAAACTGCAAGAATTGCGTTGTTCGGAAGACACCGCTGTTTTATTATATCTACAGCATCATATAAAATTTCATCTTGTACACCAAACATCAAATCCAGATTCCGTAATCCCATATCAGCATCAACCGCTAATACAGAATAGCCATGCCGCTGCAGGGAAATGGCTAAAGTTGAAGTTACTAATGTCTTGCCTACACCTCCCTTGCCGGAGGCAATAGAAATGATTGCTGACATGGGAAATCTCCTCTCTTATAATTAATTTTTTTTATCAGATGGGGCAGCTGCTCCCGTATCGGAGTTTGCATACGTACCTAAATGGAAAAATGCTTCCAGCATCGCTTTTACAATAGGTCCTGACGAAGAAACGCCATACCCTCCCTGTTCCGTCAAAACAGCGATAACTACACGCGGGTGATCATACGGTGCATAGGCAACAAACCAACCATGATCAGAACCGCCGAAATTTTCGGCCGTCCCCGTTTTACCGGCGACTTGAATCGGGAAACCAGCAAATAAACTGCCGCCTGTACCTGATTCTTCCGCTACATTGCGCATGCCTTCACGCACATAATCCAACGTGGATTTTGAAACCGATAAAGTCCCCACCTGTTCAGGCGCAAAAATCTTATACGGAGTTCCATCCAGATTGTCAATACGGCTGACTAAAAACGGTTTATATTGAATGCCGCCATTTGCAACTTCACTAACGATCATGGCCGCCTGTAACGGTGTTACCAGTTGGAAGCCTTGCCCGATAGCCGCATTTAATGTATCACCCAGATACCAATCTTGATGAAACACCTTCTCCTTGTATTCTTCGCTGGCTATCAATCCGGAAGCTTCCCCGCGCAGGGCGATGCCTGTTTTTTTGCCCATGCCAAACATCTTGGCATATTCAGCTAATTTATCAATTCCGACACGCCGTCCCATTTCATAAAAGTAAACATTATCGGATTTTGCCAGCGCTTCCTCAAAATTAATCCAGCCAAACGCTTCACCGCCGGCATTTCTCATATTAACCTGCCAATCACGACCACTGTCAAAAATCAACTCATCGGGACGTACTTTTTTCAATTCCAATGCTGCGGTTCCGGCAATAATTTTAAAAGTTGAACCAGGCGGATATTCTCCGGCAATAACCCGGTTTTCCATAGGATGACCCGGATTATCGTTAATTTGTTTCCATTCTTTTTCAGTAATCCCCCGGGTAAACCAGTTCGGATTATATGCCGGACGACTGGCCATCGCCAGAACAGCACCTGTATTAGGATCTATGGCAACAGCCGCTATACCTGCCGTTCCGATTCCATTCGCTATTTGTGAATCCATCGCTTGTTCTGTTGCTTTTTGCAGATTAAGATCAATCGTTAAATGAATGTTGTGGCCGGATATAGATTTTTTGCGATCCATTTCCTTCACAGGACTGCCGGCAGCATCCACTTCTACCTGACGACCGCCATCTTTTCCCCTCAGTAAATCATCATAATACGCTTCCAGACCCGCCCTGCCAATACTGGTAACACTGGTAACACCGGTCTGTCCTTTTATGCGTTCCATATCAGTTTCATCAATCTGTCCAACATATCCAAATATTTGGGCGGCCATAGAATTATAAGGATAATATCGAACAGGCTGTACATCAATGGCAATCCCCGGAAGTTCATTTCTGCGTTCTTCTATTTTCGTAACTACATCCTGCGTAAGATCTTGTGCAAGAACCGTAGGTTCGTAAGAACTGTTGATCTTCTTCATTTTTTTCTGCAGCGTATCCGGGGTAATGTTCAATAACTGGGATAATTCTTTTACCTCACTGTCCGGCATGTTCTTTTTTGTCGGAACATAGGTAAGAATGAAACTGGGTCGTGAACCAACAAGAATCTGACCATTGCGATCATACATCACTCCCCGCATAGCTGC
>JALCNL010000055.1 GCA_022649055.1 Megasphaera sp. | reverse complement strand
GTATACGTTTTCCAATTTGTTTCCTGCCGTTTATCAACTCCCAAAATTCGATATATCCCTCGTTCCACAGGACAAAAGACCGGATCTAAACATGTTTTTTTAAAATTAAATACATGAAACATATAAGATCCCAAGGGTATAGAAATCCCAATTAATACAATCATAAAAATTGCAAAAAGCACCATATCATTTCCCATTTTAAAAATCCTCCGGTCTCAATAATGCATATACCAAATATCCTAACAAGAAAAGCGCCAATATTCCGGCTATCCCCAATTCCCACATAACAAAAGTCCTCCTTCCGACTTTGCCGCTGAAAAAAAGCTGAAACAAAACATACGCTGTTTAATACTATAAATTAAGGTATGTATCCATAACGGAAATAGTATATATACAGGCAAAAACTGCACCTTATAACTTCTCTCTTTACATATGCAGCGAATGATATTGCAGCACGAAAGAAAGTATGATGATACCAATAAGATATCCCAATAAAAACAAGATATTTTTCATCATAGGAAAGCCTCCTTTCTTTTACTACACTTTCCTCTCTTTCATGGCATCATTGTAACATGTTAAAAATAAAAATAGTGTTAAAAATAGTTGCCGTAATATAAAAATAATATAAAGATACTGTAATCCATAAAAGAAACAGGTGGTGTATCCGACACAACCCGGCTTTGTCAGTTTTAGAACACAAACATAACTTCTACCCGCGTTTCCTCTTTCGGATCGTAGGAAATGCTCGAATTCTTGGCTTTTGAACCAAATGTCTGAAAGAATTGAAGTTTGGTATTGTTCATAAGCGTATAATCAAATCCGATGCCCCACGAGGCAACATTATCTAACAAATTATTGTTTCTCCACGTATCGGTAGAGCCATAGAGAGAATGGGCATCCGCATTGACATATTCAATCCATGCATCCCAACTATGCGGTTTGGAAAAACTCGACGCTCCATATGTCAGCATACCTGCCCAAACACGGGAATTATCACTCGTACCTGCAGTAGCAGCATCATGCGTTATGTCCTGGAAGTCTACCAGCGCATGCCATTTAGACCCCATATCCATTTTCCCATAGGCTCCCAAAAGACTCTTCAAGGGACTGTTGTTACCATGAAAGCTGTTGTAATATATTCCGACCTTTGCCTTATTCCCCAAATAGCCTTCTATTTCACCATACCCGGTGCTAACTCCCAACAGATCATTTTCACCCGTAGCACCTTCTTTAAAAGTACCGTACCCGGCAGTCAATGCAATTTTTCCATTGTCATACTCGGCCTGTGCTCCGTCAAAAACATCGCCATATTGGTATCCGTAAGCGTTACCGAGAATATATTCATCCCAACGCCCTGCTTTTATCGTAAGATTTTTGCTGAAATTATGTTGTACATAGGCATCATCATTATATATACCGGGAGACGCTCCGGTATCCTCTGCCGCAGCTGCCGTACTGTTGATAAAAGTTTGGTTGTTTGTAGAAAATCCTACCAGCGCACTCGTTGTATCATTGATGGTAACATTCGCCCGAAGACGAGCCCGATAAGACCATGATGCATCTCCGGTAACTCCATCATTACTAGTTGATGTCGTATTATTTTGGTTAATATATCGAAAACGAATATCTCCGGTAATGTTTACATTACCCACCTTTTGTTCCAGATTGCTTACGCGGATACCCAGCATATGTAATTCATCGGCATATTCATCTGCCAATTTATTAATTACAGCGCGTTGTTCTACACTTGCACTGTCCATGTGCACCATTGCCTTGGCCGTCATTTCAGCAGCTTCATACCGGGTAATATTGCGATTACCTTGGAAATAAGTACCATCCACTCCCTGAATCACACCGGCATCCGCTAATTTCACAACAGATTGGTACGCCCAACTATCTGTCGGTACATCCGTAAACGGGTTGGCTGCCAGCCCGCACGTAGTGCTGATTACCATAGTTGTTGTTAAAAACGCCAATTTTTTTCTCATGATTATACATCCCTTCCTGAATTATACGATCAAACTATACATTTCCTCGATTTTTCTTTCTCCATTTGCATGAACAGACCCATCTGCGTAGATGATATGGAATCTAAAATCGTCATACATTGATAGCATTGTACCATTTAAAAAATAAAAATAGTGTCAAAAATAGCTTGCGTATCATAAAAATACCGTAAAAAAAATGCATTAAACATCTGTACCATTGTATCCAGGAATCCTGACAAAAAAAACTGTAATAAAATAAGGAAAAATCCTCATTTTATTACAGCTTTTTTCTATCTTCCCGTCATTCGCGGTACCATGCAGGCAAGGTGCTATACCCATACCTTTCAATTCATTTATGTTAATACGATAGCATCTGTCGCTTGACACCTTTTCAAGATACGTTTATCGTAATGTTCTTTACGGATAATGTTTTTTCCCATCATGAAGAATCAGTGGTGGTTCCCACATTCATTTTCGTATTGATGATCGTGACAAATAGAATCCGTCGATTGTAAATTTCCTTGGAGATACTGATATGCAGTATCCGTGACATCTCCGACCGCACCTGTAATTACTTTTATATTGTTTTCACTAAAAAGTTCTACTGCTCCCTGCCCCATTCCACCGGCAACAATAACATCCGCACCCTTATCCCTCAAAAATACAGGAAGAAATCCTGGTTTATGTCCTGGATTAGGAATCGTTTCCGTATGTACAATTTTCCCGTTGTTGATTTCAAAAATAGTAAAATCAGGACAATGTCCAAAATGGCGTGCTACCATTCCGTTTTCACTTGCAATCGCTATTTTCATATCTAATACCTCGCTTTTAATTATTTTTCCGATTCCATATAATAAAAATTATGTTAAATCTGCCGCAAACAACAGTTTTATAGTTTCTTTAAAAATAAGCTGTACCGCTCTTCCGCTCGGACAATCCATATCTATGATAGAAAGGCCGCTGTTAGCAGCAATAACCGCTTCCGTATCATACGGTATGCGACCTACAAAGGAAATATAATTTAAACGGCAGAAAATTTCAATTTCTTTACTTTTTTCTTTATTCATATCATATTTATTTATACAGACTGCCATAGGTCGATGAAAGAGCTTGGTGGTTTGAATAATCCGTTTCATATCACTGATCCCAGATACCGAAGGTTCGGCTACAATTAAAACCATGTCGGCACCGCTCAAAGATGCAATGACTGGACATCCAATCCCCGGTGACCCGTCAATAATAGCTAACGGAATAATATCATCGTCTACATGTGTAACCATCTGTTTTTTTACTTCTGTCACCAATTTTCCCGAAGTACCGTTGCCTATATCTAACTGTGCCGTTGAAAATACGCGATTCCCCAAAAATAAACACAGTCTACCGGCAGCCGCTGGTTGAAAAGAAACAGCATGAACGGAACATACTATGTCACACACACCACACCCTTCGCAGTGATAGGAATGAACGATATAAGGATCTCCTTTTGCAATAGCATCAAATCTGCAATGATCATAACAGGCACCGCATGAAATACATTTTTCTGGATCGATAACTGCTTTCGGCATGCCAAAGTAAGCATGATACATTGGCGGTTCATTGCATTTCATAAGCAAATGCAGATTAGGAGCCTCTACATCACAATCAGCAACTGCTTTGGCTCCGGATAACTTAATAAAAGCCCCTGCTACCGTAGTTTTTCCAGTTCCTCCTTTTCCGCTAAGAATCAACAGCTGCTGCATGCCGCACCTCCTTTTCTATGCTTTTTAATAGTTCAGAAAAGCAGTTTTTATATTGTTTGGCTTTTCGGACAACAAGACCTCCATTGGATTGGATTTCAGCTAATTTTTGATCAAAAGGCAATTCACATAAAATAGGTATACCTTCCTGCACACAATATTCTTTCGCCGGATTCCATTCATTTTTCAGGCATTTATTCAATACTACTCCATAAGGTTTTTGAAACAGTTTGACCAATTCGTGAACCATTTTCAGGTTATCGGTGCCAAAAACAGTAGGTTCCGCTACTAATACACAATATTCTGCATGCTGCATGCTTTCCATCACACTGCATGCGCTTCCCGGAGGGCAGTCAATAAATACAGGTTCAGAGGCCGCCTCTATTACATTCCACAATTCTTTGATGATGGGAATACCCGATGCAATTCCTATATGCATAGCACCTGAAATAACATGTATATTTTTTGAGGTACCATATGCTATACTGCCGACTTCCTGCCTGGTTTCAGCAATCGCCTTTGTAGGACATACCAAAACACATCCTCCGCAGGAATGACAAATCTCACGGAATACCATAACATTGCCGGAAACAAACGCCAAAGCATTAAATCTGCAAAATTCAGTACAAGCTCGGCAACCATTGCACTGCGGTGCATCGATAACCGGTATTTTCACATAAACAGGTTCCGTTTTTTGTATACTGGACGTAAACAATAAATTCCCATTCGGAGCTTCCACGTCACAATCCACATACATGGAAGCATCACATACAGCAGCTAGATTCGCTGCAATTGCAGTTTTCCCTGTACCTCCTTTACCGCTCAATACTGCAATTTTCATATATGACGGCCTCCCTCTCCCTGCCTGCCATGATATCCTCCGTGAAAATCTCCTGATTTTAAAAGTTTTCCCTGTAAAAATTGATCAATGTTGTATTGTGCGGACCCACTTGTCGTTTGAAATAATGTAACATGTGATTCATGTAATACTTTCGCTGCATTTTCTCCACATTGCGGGGTTAATAAGACGTCAACGCCCGCATCTAAAATAACTTGTGCGGCCTTGATTCCGGCACCGCCTTGACTATTCATTGCAAGATTATCGATATAACGCGTTTCTTTGCTATCCGTATCATAAATTAAAAATTTTTTTGACCTTCCGAACGTACTGCTGACAGGTTCATCTGTTGACGGCATGTCAATGGGGACTCCTATTTTCATAAGATACTCCTTTCATCAAAATCTCCAAAAATGTAAATATACTATGGTTTATGACATATGTCAATTTATATAATATCCTTATTATCGACATATGTCAATAATATTTTATGAATTTACATATTTTAAAAGCCGTCCCGGAAAAATCCGGAACGGCTAACATAAAGTAAAATATATGATTAAGCACCGATCACTTAATATCGATGCGATGACCAGCGTCTACGACAGTCGGATCTGCTTTCGGCAATGTAATCGTTAAGACGCCGTTAGAAAAGGCAGCTTCTATACTATCTTTTTCAATATTACGGACAACAAACTGCCGACTAAAACCATTGCTTACCCGTTCTTTACGGATATAGTTTTTATCCTTGTCTTGTTCTTCTTTTTCCTGATTCTGTTGTGTCATAATAGCCAAGACATCATTATCATAGGTAATGGTAATATCTTCTTTTGCAACACCCGGTAAATCTGCAGTAACAAGATACGCTTTCTCTGTATCCTGGATATCAACTTTGGGAAAAGTCATTTGACTGAATTTTCCCGGTTGTAAAACCCGATTGAAAAAATTTTCGAATATAGGATCCGGAGAAAAAAAGTTATCGATATTTACAGGCAATAAATTCTTCATAATATCAATCTCCCTTCAATAAAATAAACTAAAATTATATTTGCAGGACTTTCTTTGTCCTTTTGACTTTTAATGGTAAGCCTTTTCTTACTTTTCCTGCTTACATATATAGTATACATAGTATTAGCACTCTTGTCAAGTGAGTGCTAATACTATATTTTGCCTTTTACTAATCATTCGGCCTTTGTATCGTTCCGACGAATCCGTGGCATATGGCAAATTTTCCTTTATATACTATAAAATCAATGCCATTCTTCAAGACTGGTTCAACGATATGATTCATGCTATCTATTTAAAGCATTTCAATGGTTTTATGGAAAAAACAAAACGACGAGATACAAGTATTCACAATATCAACTTTTGAGGTTATCTAAAACAAATTGAACCAATACCGCAACTCCAGTACGAATGCTTTTTTCATCAAAAATATTGGAGCCGGTGTGCAGCCCCAACCGAGTATTAGGTGCATCACTACCGGTTCCCAAAAAGAATTGCGCACCTTTGCAGGAACCCATAAAAACGCCGAAATCATCAGAACCCGGACTGGGATGTGCCATAGTAACAACATGTCCTTCGCCTAATATTTTTTCTGCCGCGGTGATTAGTGTATCTGCAACAACATCATCGTTATATATAGGTGCCAACGATGTGCCGATACATTCGACAGTCCCCTCAGCCCGCATGCTTTCACAAACGCATTTCGTGATACGCTCTATGGCTTTTAAATTCCGCTGCCGGCATTCAGGATAGAATGTACGCATCGTTCCCATTATTTCAACAATGTCCGGAATAACATTGGGCACCGTACCGCCGTGTATACTCCCGAATGTCAAAATTGTAGGTTTGACCGCTTCATTTTCACGAGATACAACAGCTTGCAGTTCAGATAATAAAAACGCACTGGTCATGATGGGATCGATACAATGATGCGGATAGGCTCCATGCCCTTTTTTGCCTTTTACAGTGATCTTGATAACATCGCTTCCTGCTTCCATCGGTCCTTTCCGCAGGCAAATATCTCCGGCCGTTGTAAAAGGATGGGTATGCAATCCGATAACTATATCATTAACCGGTCGTATATTCATAATACCGGCGTCAATCATCGTTTTTGCTCCTGTACCGTCTTCTTCCGCCGGCTGAAAAACAATGCGTACCGTTCCCGCCAATTGATTTCTTCGTTCCTGCAGCATTTTTGCCGCATATAAAGCGGTAATACTATGGATATCATGCCCACAGGCATGACTGACTCCCGAAACCTGCGAGGAGAAATCCAACCCTGATTCTTCCTGAATAGGAAGTGCATCGATATCATGGCGAATGCAAATTGTTTTGCCGGATCCCGCTCCATGGATAATAGCGCTGAGGCCTGTATGCAACGGCAATGGCTCTATTTCAATCCCCCATTCCATAAGCCGTTTTCGGATAAACTCGGTCGTGTCAAACTCACAGCGGCTAAGTTCCGGATGCCGGTGTAAAAAACGCCGATCGGCTATCATTTGCGGTTCGGATTGAATAATCTCCTGCATTATTTCCATCACATTTCACTCCAACCTATATAATGTATTATATGAACAAAATCAAAAATACGCGTCATGGCGTCATACATGATGCCGCAGCATTCTGCCTTCTAATATTCCTGTAAAAACACCTTGATCCACAACGCATTTTCCATTGATCAAGACATAATCAATGCCTTTCGGCTGGTGTACAGGATCCAAAAATGTACCCACTTCATCAAGCGTGCGGGGATCCCAAATGGTAATATCGGCAATGTAGCCCTCTTTTAGAATCCCCCTCTTGCCCAGTTCAAAAATATGTGCAGGCAGGGATGTTATTTTTTTTATGCCTTCCTCCAAGGTAAATAAAGAATCCTCAAAAATATACTTTTTCAAATAATGTATAAAGCCGGAATAATTTCTGGGATGCGGCCTGCCTGCCGAAAGGATGCCTGTATACGGTCTGGCATAGGCATCGGTACCTACCGTGCATAAACGATAGTTCAGCACCCGGCTCACATCCTCCTCCGCCAAAGAATGAAATACGATCGTACCGATACCTTCACATCGTTTTAATACGTGCAGTATACTTTCTTTCGGGCTGATATGATTAAAATCGGCAATTTGTTGAAGCGTCATACCTTCATACATCTCGCAATGTTTCCCAAAACTGACGATAATCTGTTCAAATCCGTTGGATAAAACTACATTCTCCCAATCTGTTTGATCTAGCTCAGACAATATACGCTGCCGAGTAGCAGGTATATGGAGATATTTCATTGCTGCTGCACTGCCATTGGCAAAAACCCATGGCGGAACCAGCGATGTGATCCCGATGGATCCTGCCGTATAAGGATACATATCGCAGGTAACCTCAATTCCGCTTGTATTAGCCGCCTCTATAAGAGCCAATGTTTCCTTCGTTTTCCCCCTGTTTTGTGTTCCCATTACCTTATGATGGGAAATATGCACGCGGCAGCCGCTTTCTCTCCCTATCCGAATCACCTCTTTCACCGCTGGGACAACATGGTTGCTTTCATTACGCATATGCGTATTATAAATGCCGTGAAACGGCACTAACTCACGACAAAGTGCAATCAATTCCTCTGTCGGGGTAAATGCGCCCGGAATATAGGAAAGTCCCGATGACAGACCAAAAGCTCCTTCCTCCATACAAGTCCGCAAGATACATTTCATGCTATTTAATTCATCAGCCGAAGCCTTACGATCCGCAAACCCCATAACAGCGATACGCAGTGTCCCTTGTCCGATAAACATGGGCATATTCGTCGTTAAAACAGGTTCGAACGTTGAAAATGGCTGCGTGTATTCATGGGATTCAATCCCTTGCGGCAAAAAAGAATCACTATATGTTAAAGCATCTCGCCGAAACGCTCCTTGTGGTAATGGATGGATGCTGGTGCCGCATAATCCGCTTACATCGGTAGTCACTCCCTGCATGATTTTCCCCGCCGCATTCGGACAATACGGCAACAGAACATCTGTATGGGCATGTGAATCTATAAAGCCGGGGCATACATATTTGCCTTCGGCATCAATGCGGTGATATGCCTCCGCATCAATATGAGCGGCAATTTTAACGATCACGCCGTCTGTAACGGCAATATCTCCTTGAAACACTGGTTTCCCCGTTCCGTCAACGATATTGCCATTTTTTATAATACTGTCATACATGATGCTATACGGCCTCCTTTTATGATATCTGCTAACAGGGAGTGTACCCTTGATTTTCTGTTGATACAATATAATTAACAAATAGACCGGCCGCATTTTGTTTGTCTCACAGCGGCCGGTACCCTATTAGGCAAATATTGTTGCCATAGGTATATAGTATTCTTTTTTCAGGATTTCGAAAAGATCTTGATTTTCATAGCCATCCTGCCAATACGTATCATCTTCCCATTGTAACGCCAAAGGCGCATTCCTTCCGATATACGCAGCATCAGGCAATACGCCTTCCCTATCCGAATGTTTTTTCAAAAAATCACTTTCCATAACAACATAAGAGGTCAATGCAATTTTTAATATACCAGCCGCTTCTTCTTTGCCAAAAGCATTTTTAAAACTGGTATAATGATGGAAAATTAATTTCACACAAAGCTTATTGAATCCCGCCTTAGCCGTAGGCGGTTGATATGTACTCATATCCGGTTCCGCGTATCCCGGATCGAATTCAGAAAAACTTTCGGCACGTTGTTCGGGCGTTAAATCACCGGGACGTAAATATACGGCAAAACAACAATGATCATCATATGCCTGTGTCAACGTCTTAGCTAAATTTACCTGGACATGAGGAGCGTAGGAACCGTAGCAGGCATGATGAAATTCTTCGCAATAAATACGGCCCAGCCAACGAGCATCATTTCTTTTCCATAAATCGGCAATAGGGCAAACAAGCGTATTGGAAATCCGTTCCTGCGGATTTAAAGCAATGCGTTCCCGTTTAAAGCGAGGGTCATTCGGCAAATCACCATAGGTAAATAAATTTTTCATATTTAACTTTAATCCCAAGCGTTTGTGCAACTTAACCAAATTCCGTGATCGATCATAGCCAAATTGCCGGTTTCCCTCACGCAGCGCTGCTTCGCCATCCATACCCTTTAATCCCGTAACCGCCTTTGCCAGACATACATACAACAGGGACCAACCATCCTGCAAATTTTTGATTTCTAACTCTTCCACCACTTTGCTCATAACATATTGCCTCCTAATTATATCTACGCTTGTAGTGCCGTATCATAGATTCCCAAGCCATCTGTCGCTTTCCATCCTATAAAGGCTTCATCCCCGGGTGAAAGGCTGATAGCACTGCTATCAGCCGGTCTTTCGACAGAAATAACGACACCGTTCTTCAACTCGACTTGGAATTTAGTGCTTTTTCCCAAATAATTTTTATTGATAATACGGCATTGTTGAATATTTTGTTTTTCTGTACTAAATGTACTGCCATCTTCTCGTAGCATGACTCGTTCCGGACGCAGGGAAAACATCGCATTCTCGCCCGGCTTTATATGCTGTCGATTTTGTATTTTTACGGCATCATCTCCCAAAAGTACGACTGCCATGGAATCATCCATGACCTCAACCAATTTTCCCTCCAAGATATTCGCTGTACCGATAAAATTGGCAACAAACTTTGTCTCCGGTTTTTCATACAAATCATTCGGTACTCCAAACTGTTCGATAACCCCTTTATTCATAACGGCTATACGATCAGACATAACAAGTGCTTCTTCTTGGTCATGGGTAACAAAAACAGTCGTAACATGTAATTTCTTCTGTATATTCCGTATTTCTATCTGCATTTCTTTTCTTAATTTCGCATCAAGATTAGATAACGGTTCATCCAACAGCAAAAGATTCGGCTGAAGCACCAGCGCACGCGCCAAAGCAACCCGCTGCTGCTGTCCGCCGCTCATTTCCCTCGGATACCTCTTTTCCAAATTTTCTAAATGTGTTAACCCAATGGCATCTTTTACCATCGTCTTGATCTTGGTTTTATCCATATGATGCATAGTAAGACCAAATATTATATTTTGTTCGACTGTCATATGCGGAAATAGGGCATAATTTTGAAACACCATACCATTGTATCGTTTATACGGCGGTATGCCTTTCATATCCTGACCGTTAACCAATACGCGCCCCGACGTCGGTGTTTCCAAGCCCGCCAAAATGCGCAACATCGTTGTTTTTCCACATCCGCTCGGCCCTAAAAGAGAAATGAATTCGCCCTTGCCGACAGAAAGGTTGATATCTTTAAGTACTTTTACATTACCAAAAGATTTTACCAGTTTCTCCACTTTTAGTATCTCGTCCATGATTACATCCCCCAAATAAAACAAATATTAACATACATTATGTAAACCAGAAGTCTTTTCAATTAGTATCATGACCAACAGTGTAAATACCAATGTAACAGTTGATATAGCCGCTAAAATAGGATCCGGGCTGAATTCAGCATATGAAAAAATGCGGATAGGCAACGTCGCCATTTTAGCGGAAGACAGGAAAATAGATATGGACAAATTACCGAAAGAAATAATAAAAGCAAAACTGCCGGCAGCAATTAATCCCGGTTTTAATATAGGAATGGTAACATGCATAAATGTCTGCATCTTATTCGCACCCAAGGTTTGCGCCGCTTCTTCCAATGTAACATTATATCGGTATAAGGACGCCATAACAGTCCGTACTACATACGGAATGATAATAATAACATGGCCAATCAACATAAGCCAAAAACCATGAACTAAATCAAAAGTCACCGAAAATCGTAAAAGTGCCAAACTGATGATTACCCCCGGTACCATCAACGGTGAAATAAAAAGTGACAGCAATACATTACGAAAAGGAGAACGCTCAATGGAATATGCGCTGATCGTACCTAAAATCAATCCTGTTACCGCACTCGCTACAGCAAGTTCAAAACTGATAAAAAAAGAATTCATAAATGGTTTGCTGTTGAAAAATGCCGTATACCATTTCAGTGAAAATCCGCTTGGCGGAAAAACCAAATGACTTTCCTGACTGAAGGATGCTCCAATTAAGACAATAATAGGGGCAATCATGAATAAGACCACCCATACAACAGTCAACGTTAATATATGCCTGTTCATATTTTTTTGCATTATTTACGTCCGCCTCCTCCCAAGAATCTTGATTCCAACACTCGGTTCTGCAAATAAACCGCTATACTGGCCACAACCAGCAAAATAAACGCCAATGCGGACGCCATGGGCCAATTGATGTTGACCTGAGCCTCCCGTATAATAATAGAGGCCAACGTATTGATCTTGCCGCCGCCAATAAGTCCGGGAATGACAAATGAACTTAAGACACCTACAAATACGAGCAATGTCCCAGATGCAATGCCTGACATACTCAACGGTAACGTAACCTTAAAAAATGTTTTCCATGGCGAGGCGCCTAATGTCATCGCCGCTTCTTCCGTAAATGTATCTACCGTATACAACACATTGCGGATACACACGACCATAAACGGTAAAAATGCCTGCAGGAGAGCAATGACAACACCTGTTTTGGAATACATGATTTTAATAGGCGTTTGAATAATTCCCCATTGCATCAATACATTATTGATTACACCGTTATCAGACAATAAAATCATCCAGCCGAAAGATACGACCACGCTGCTGGCCAGCAGGGGCAAATAAATGATAGAGGACAGGATAGGTGTAAACCGATTTTGGCAGCGTACCAGATAATATGCCACCGGGTACGCTAAAATCACTGCCAAAATCGAAACAATAACCGCCATTTCAAAAGAATCAAATAAAACCTGTCTGTAATACTCCGTTTCAAAAAACTTCGTATAATTTTCAACTGTAAATACAGCATCATACAATGTATTCGGGTTAAATTTGTAAAAGCTGTATCGGAGCAAATAAAACAAAGGGACAATAAAGAATACGACTAAATATAAAATTCCCGGAAACAACATCGTGTTCTTCGATGCCCTCATTTCTGTCTTAATTGTCTTCATACTTGCATCCCCCATTGACACGCATAAAATCAATTCAAATTTTTCCCAACTAACGGTGCTACTTCCTTATCAAATTTAGCGCTCAAATCAGATTTGATAGGAGCTAAGATATTCCAATCGCAGATAATCAAAGCCTTCGCCTGTTCCGGACCATACACAACCTGCTTCGCCAATTGATCATCCAATTTAGCATCTTTATTGACAGGTCCATAATGTATGATGGATGACATTTCGGCTTGCGCTTTGGCATCAAGCATGGCATTTAAAAATTTATACGCCATTTCCTGATTCTTGGAATATTTTGTGATAATCATTTCAACATTGGTATTAAAAGCGCCTTCTTTAGGAACTACAAAATCAACAGGAACACCTTCATCCACTAGGGCATACGCTCGTCCGTCCCACCAAGGCGCGATCCACACTTCCCCCGTAGTAAGCATATCTGTCAGATTTGAAGTGGATTGCGCAATGGCCTTGCAATTAGCTGCCAATTGCTTCATCGCCGTCCAACCGGGATCAAGATGAGCATCATCGCCGCCGTTCAATCTAGCAGCCATACACAGAACTTGTAATCCTGACGTGCCTTGCAAGGTATTGATTGTTACATGCCCTTTATATTCATCTTTCCATAAATCCTGCCATGATGTTGGCTTTTCCTTAATCTTATCCGTACGATATACTAATCCCAACCGTCCCCATTGAATACTGACGCCGAGACCGGTAGGATCCACAGCACCTTTATATAAATCTTTCGTGTTAGGAAGCTTTGTCAAATCCAAAGGAAGAAATACATCCGCATCTTTCCCCTGCGCAACTTGGATATCATCCATTAAAGCAAGATCCACACTCGGATTTTTTCCTTCACCGGCAAGCTTAGCATAGGAATAAGATGGATCCAGTACAACTTCGACACCTGTTTCTGCCGTAAATTTTTTTATGACCGCTTTCATAAACGCTTCATCATATTTGCCGCCATACGTACCAACTACTAAGGTATCGCCGCCTTGTTTTGCTGTTTTTTCATTTGAACCTTCATCTTTGGAACCACACCCGCCTAAGCAAACAGCCGCCAACAACAATGCTGCAAGGGAAAAACAAGAAGCTTTTTTCAGATTTTTAAACAACACAACAACCACTCCCCCATTCTCAATATTTTTATTTTCAGTATATGATAGCACAAAAGGGCCACTCTTTTTTGTGGCCCCTTTGCCAAAACTGCTTATTCTTTTAAGCGATCCAAACGTTCTGATGTGATCCCTTCGATATCGGAGATATTTTCTATGCTAGTTTCTCTATTTTCCGCTACAATATGTGCAATCAACGTATTCAGTAAGGCAATGGTCCCAACATGAGACAAATTAAACGCCAAGGTATCGCAGGCGACTAATAATACGACTTCGGAAAAACGGACTAAATCAGAAAGAGTACTATCCGTAATAGCTATAACAGGTACACCTTTACTTTGAGCCAATTGTACGAGTCGTAAGGTGTAATTGGAATATTTAGGAAGCGAAACTGCCAGCATACAATCTCTTGAATCGGCATCGCGCAAATAATCATCTGCCGTACCATACATAGCAACTAACGGCATCGCATTATTTAATACTTCATTAAGGTGAATGGCCGCCAATATTGCGATAGCTCCGGCATTACGATCCCCGACTGTAAAAATTCTGCGCGCGTTTATTAAAAGCGCAACCGCTCTTTCAATAGAACTTTCTGTATTAACTTCGAATGTATGCGATAAATTTTGATGCTCTATTTCAAATACCTTGCTCGCAAATTCTTTGGGATCGCCATCTTGAAAATCTTTTATACGATCCAGCCTTCCTAACTTTACTCGCATCAGATCACGCAGACTGTTCTGCAGTTCTTTAAAACCGGAATATCCTAACTCCATACTAAGACGAACTACAAGTGCTTCGCTGACATCCAGTTTTTTTGCAATTTCCCGTGTCGTAGAAAAAGCGACGTCCATCCATTCATCCATAAAGTATTTGGAGATTTGTTTTTTATTATCCGACATGGAATCATATTGATTTTGAATTCTTTTAAAAAGATCCATGTAGTTCCTCCTTGTTGTAACATTTGATTCAATATTTAATTTTTGAATCATTAATTTCATTTGCAATTTTAACACACTACTATATAAATGTCAATAACGTTTAAATCTAATATGTATTAATATTTTTTCGATATTTTTTATGTAATTAATGGTAATATATGTTAAATTCCTTAATTTTAGAAAGTATGTATACGGAACCCTGATTCATCATCCAGCACAGCATCTACCACTCATTTTTTCTAGATTACGTTTTCTTTTTACCATAAAAAAAACCTTCGTATACTGTATATTTTACTTTACACCATACGAAGGTTTACACAAAACAGAGGATTTTTTCCCTTGTTACACATTTCCTTATTCTTATTACCCGGACCAGTTTTTTTACCAGTTCGCCAAACTATCCATTTTCCACGCACCTTATTTGTTCTAGGAATATATTTTAATACCTTTAAATTTGTCTAAATCAACAGATTTTATGTAACAAACGGATCCTAAAGTATAAACATTATTTATCAGCTAGTTTTTTATACGCTTCCAACCGCTGTTCCATGTCTTTGGCGGTTTTGTCAAAAAACG
>JALCNL010000054.1 GCA_022649055.1 Megasphaera sp. | reverse complement strand
GAAGGAGAAAGCTACCGAATGACCCATGCATTGATGCGTCAAACAGCTAAAACAGGTTGATGATAATTCCCGGGAATTCTTGATGATAAAAACCGGGAAGCTATATGATTTTTTTCGGGAATTTTTTTGACAAAACACAAGAAGGGAATAAGCTGGATAATATCAGGTTTAATAACAGGATTCTTTTTTGTGTTGTCGGTCACGCGATGGTCTTACCGAGTGCGTTTACTACAAAGTATGAAAGTGCAATAGTTTTTGGAAATGCCGTTGAGGTGGTTGACGATAAAAAAAATGAAGCACTTTTGGCCTTGCTGAATAAGTATTCGAGCCGGTATATGAAACAAGGGAAAGAATATATTAAAAGGGCAGGCGCAAAAACAAAAGTGATCAAAATAAACATTGAGCATCTTACCGGCAAGGCAAATCGTTGAGCATGAATTTCTTTGATACTCACTTTATATGCGATCAAGGTCAAAAAATATATTTAATTACAGTTTCTTTGGATTACTTTGTAGTATAATAAATATATAAATTAGCTATCGTTATAAAAATCAAGCCATAAGTTTTGTAATGTATTACATGAAGAATATTAAAGATATTGTTGTTTTTCATCGTTTCTGGAAAATGGTGGTGAGAAGCTTGGATAATCGGGATTGGCAAATTTTGGCTGTTTTATATAAAGAGAAAAATATTACTAAAACGGCACAGACTTTATTTATTTCTCAACCGGCATTAACAGTACGGTTGCACCAAATGGAAGATTATTTTGATGTTACTATTGTCAATCGCAATCGAAAAGGAGTTTCATTTACAACGGAGGGTGCATATCTGGCTCACTCAGCAACAAAAATGTTGGAGAGAATACATGAAATTAAGGAACAGGTATCCAATTTAGGCACTAATATGAAGGGCGTTTTACGTATAGGTGCTTCTGGATATTTTACGATGTTTACAATGCCTCGTGTTTTAAAACAATTTAAAGCTTTATATCCGGATATTGATTTTGATGTTGTGACGACATGGAGCAGAGAGATATTTCGATTGATGAATCATCAGGATATTCATATTGGATTTGCGAGTTCTGACTATGGTGGTTCTTCTGAACGGTATATTTTGTATGAGGAACCGATTTGCATTGCATCAATGCAACAATTTAGGCTGCAAGATATTCCCTCTATGCCGCGTATTGATTATGATACCGATTTACTTATTAAAATGCAAATTGACAAATGGTGGAGAACATATTTTACTAAACCTCCATGGATAACAATGAGAGTAGATAAGCTAGCAACATGTCTAGAAATGATCAAAGCTAATTTGGGATATGGAATTGTCCCGTATAGAATTCTACGAGATATTGATGGTATTCATGTGTATAATCTGCAAGATAAATCTGGTCATGGTATTTTGCGTACAACCTATTTATTATATCATCCGGAAGTAATGAATTTACGTATTGCGAGTATATTCCTTGATTTTGTAAAACAATTCCCGTTTTAATAATCAAAGGGACATTTATAAACAAAAATACGGGAAGTTTAGAGTATGTGGGAAACAGGTGCCGTGGTATTTTTACCGTGCTGCCTGTTTTTTGATGTTTTAGAAAATGCAAATTTCACATATAGAAAATGACATGCTATTTATTCTTCGAATGTTCTGTTTTTATTATGACAATATTTTTCAAACACCAGCATTAAATTAAATATATATACCTTTACTGTTATACTGTAAAATAAAAGCAAATATACAGCAATGCGGAAAAATATTTTTGAACGATTGTTTTTGTAATGGAGGTAATAAACTTGGATAATCGAGATTGGCAGATTTTAGCTGTTTTATATAAAGAAAAAAATATTACTAAAGCAGCACAAACTTTATTTATATCTCAGCCAGCATTAACAGTACGATTGCAGCAAATAGAAGATTATTTTGGAGTTACTATTGTGAATCGTAATAAGAAAGGTATTTCATTTACAACGGAAGGGACATATCTTGCTTATTCGGCAACAAAAATATTAGCTAAAACATATAAAATCAAAGAACAAGTTCTTAATCTGAGTTCTAACACAAAAGGCACTTTATATTTAGGGGCATCTAGGAACTTTACAATGTATACCATGCCGCATGTTTTACAACAATTTAAGATTTTATATCCTAGCATTGACTTTAATGTTGTGACCACGTGGAGTCAAGATATGTTTGAATTGATAAAAAAGCAGCGTATCCATATTGGCTTTGTTAGTTTTGATTATGGTGGTTGTGTTGAACGATATGTTTTGTATGAAGAGCCGCTTTGTGTTGTTTCCAGACAAAGGTTTCAATTGGAAAATCTTCCATTTATGCCGCGAATTGATTATATGACGGACTTATTAACAAAGATACATATTGATAAATGGTGGGGGGAACATTTTAATAAAGCTCCTTGGATAACGATGAGAGTCAATCAATTATCAACATGTGTGGAAATGATCAAGGCTGATTTGGGATATGGTATTGTGCCATATAGGACTGTACAAAATATTGATAATCTTTATGTGTATAATCTTCATGATAAATATGGACATACTATTTTGCATAAAACATATTTGATATATCAATCAGAAGTGGTGAGTTTGCGTATTGCGAAAATATTTATTGATTTTATCAAACACTTTCCTTTTTAATAATTTTTGAATTTATAATCTCAATGACATACATTATAATAAAATATCATTTTTGAAATACATAAAGCGATATTGTTATATTAAAGATAATATTTAGTTATTAAAGATGATAAAAATATCGTATTTTACAATGTTTTTACAATACTTTACAATTTAATTGAGTAAAATCATTCTTAAAAAGTTAGCTCTACAATACTATTGTTTACTCTACATTATGGAGAAACTATTGTTAACAATAGAAAAGTGTTTTCTAAACAGGAATATTTTTCTACAGCATAGCCAACTTAGGCTGTGACTATAATAACCGGGAGGTGTAAAGGAAAATAATTTAAAAAGCTATAAATTTTATATGGTTAAGGTAGTGTAAATCATTTTATAAAATTAAAATATTCCCCTAAAAAATTACAAATCAACAGAAGAAGAATCGGCATAAGAGTTTTCCGAGAATATCTTATGCGACTTTTGGCGTTTTTTCGTTATTAAAGTTAATTTAAATCGAAGACTTATGAATGTTTTTTAATTACTTTACACTACCATCTTTGTTAAGGAGGATGACATTATGAGTAATTTGAAAATTGAACAGCCGGAATTACTTTCCAAAACTTCGTTTGTGTCTAAATTTCTCAACTTTAAGATTAATATTGTGCCAATGAAAATTTATTTATTTATGTTACTTTGTATGTTTTTAACAATTAATAGGGGAATTCAACCATCAGGAATTATCGGTGGTATTACATTATTGGCTTTATATGGCTATGTTTGCGCCGAACTTGGTAATCGTATACCTTTTTTGAAATATGTCGGCGGTACTGTTATTATGGCAACTTTTTTACCATCATATTTAGTATATGTACATATGATACCGCAGGTAGCGATTACTTCTATAGGAACATTCATGAAACAAAGTAACTTTCTTTACTTTTTTATTGCTTGTATAGTTGTTGGTAGTATTTGCAGTATGAATCGACAAGTTTTAATCAAGGCTTTTCTAAAAATGTTTGTACCGTTAATTGCAGGCACAATTGTTGCTATGGCTCTTGGAACGGTTATAGGAGTCTTATTGGGTATCGGTTGGTATCAAACATTTTTCTTTATTGTTATTCCTATTTTGGCTGGTGGTGTTGGTGAAGGAGCTCTTCCTCTTTCAATGGGATATTCTTCTATATTGGCGCAAGAACAAAATACTATATTTGCGTCGGTTCTGCCATGTGTTATGATTGGCAGTTTAACTGCTATTATTATTTCCGGTGGGTTGAATATATTGGGAGAAAAACATCCGGAATTTACAGGTCACGGTAATCTTTTAAAAACTGGAGATGATGAAATTCTAAAAGCAGCTACAGAAAGCGCAAAAACTAAAAAAGAGATACCTTTTGATATAGAAAAGTTTCTTAATGTTAGTTTTTTTGCTTTTTCGCTCTATATTGGTGGTATGTGGATTGATTCTGTTATAGGTTTGCCTGCACCTATTGTGATGTTAATCGGAGTCGTTGTTTTAAAAGCAGTTGGATTAATTCCACCATATATTGAAGAAGGAGCTCATGCATTATTTCGCTTTATTGTTCTTTTGACCCCGCCTCTCTTGCTGGGTGTTGGGGTAGCGATGACTCCCTGGAAAAATCTTGTTGATGTTTTTACTAACCCTTTATATTTAATAGTTATTGTTTGTACGGTTGCTTCATTAATTGCTACGGCGTGGTTTGTTGGCAAAGCCATGAACATGAATCCGGTTGAAGCATCTATGGTTGTTGCTTGCCATAGCGGACAGGGAAGCACGGGGGATGTTGCTATTTTGACTGCTGGAAAACGGTTGGAGTTGATGCCGTTTGCACAAGTATCAACCCGTATTGGCGGTGTGGTTAATGTTACTCTTGCTATTGCTTTAATGCGGATTTTAGTAGGAAACTAGTTCAACAATAGAGTACAACTGTATAATGTTTTTTGTATTGAGGAGGCTTATAAAAGTGGGACAAGTATTATCTAAATCAGCTTCGGCTGGCTTTAATGAAAAACAGGATGCATTAGTTACAGTTAATTCAAGTGCTCCTGGAACAGGTATCATTGTTCATCTTACATCAAATGTGAAACACCAGTATGGTAAACATATGGAAAAAGTGATTCAAGACACTATTATAGCAAAAGGTTTTACAGATATTATTGTAGATGTTGTGGATAAGGGAGCTTGGGATTATACTCTTAAAGCCCGTGTTGAAAGTGCATTAGAACGGGGGATGAAGTAAATGTTACATAATGAAAAAGCGAAAAGCAGACTTCGTCGGACAATGATGTTTGTACCGGCTAATAGTCCTAAAATGATTAATGCAGCAGATACATATGGTGCCGATAGTTTAATCTTTGATGTTGAAGACGCGATTGCGGTTACAGAAAAAGATACAGCACGGGTACTTGTAGCACATGCTCTAAAAACATTATCATTTCGATCAGAAACTGTTGTTCGTATTAATCATCCGACACAAACACCATTTGGTATGGATGATTTAAAAGTCATTTTACCTGCTAAACCACAGCTTATTCGGTTACCGAAAGTTGAAGATATTAGTGAAATTGAATTAGTTGCCAATGAAATTGAGAAAGTTGAAAAAGAGAACGGTTGGCCTGAAGGAACCATTAATATTATTGGTGCTATTGAAAGTGTTAAGGGGTTATATAATGTTCGAGAAATGTGCAAACATCCTAGAATGGTTGCCATTGCTTTAGGCGCGGCAGATTTTCTTGCCAATATCAAGACCAACCGGACATCGTCCGGTATTGAATTGTACTATTGCCGTGAACAAATATTAATGGCTGCTCGTGATGCGGGAATTCAATGTTTTGATACCGTTTTTACTGATATTGTCGATATGGATGGTTTTCGTGAGGAAGTTACCAGATCTCGCGATATGGGATTTGATGGTAAGTCTTGCATTCATCCGAAACAAATTGGTGTAGTACATAAAATATATACTCCGACAGATAAACAAATTGGCAAGGCATTAAAAATTATGGACGCGTTTCATGCATCTCTTACAAACAATAAAGGGGTACTGGCTGTTGATGGAAAAATGATTGATAAACCTATTGTTGTTCATGCACAACGTATAATTGATCAGGCTATAGCTGCCGGTGTTGATATTGAAGAAAAGAGGGCTTGAAAACATGAAAAATGTATTGGGACGTGAAATACCAGATAGAATAAAAGGTTTTAATGAAATTAAGTTATACAAAGGTGAATTTGCTTATATCCCTTCACAAATGAACATTCCTCGTAAAATTCGTTTCAATATTCCTCAGGCAAATAAAATTTTGTCATCTATTGATGAAGCAATTGAAAAAACCGGATTGAAAGATGGTATGACTATTTCGTTTCACCATCATTTACGAAATGGTGATTTCATTATGAAAATGGTTGTTGAACGCATTGCGTCAAAAGGTATTAAAGATATAACTATTGCATCGAGCTCCTTATCTCCATGCCAAGATTTTTTGATTGAATATATTAAAAATGGAACGATTACGGCGTTGGAAACTAGTGGATTACGTGGTGAATTGGGGAAATTTCTTAGTGCTCATCCGACAGCACTGAAAAAACCGGTTATCATCAGATCTCATGGTGGACGTGCCCGTGCTATTGAAACTGGCGAACTTCATATTGATGTAGCTTTTATGGGAGTACCGACTTGTGATTATCGTGGTAACTGTACGGGAAGAATAGGTAAGTCTGCATTTGGTTCGATGGGGTATGTCATGATTGATACCGCATATGCAGATAACGTTGTTGTAATTACGGATAATCTTGTGAAAGAATCGGTATTTCCATATAGTGTGCCTCAATCTTGTGTCGATTATATTGTTGTAGTTGATGCAATTGGCGATCCTAAGGGAATTGCTTCTGGAGTCATTCGTGTTACAAAGAACCCGACTCAATTAATCTTAGCTAAGTATGCGGTTGAACTGATGGAAAAAAGTGGTTATTTAAAAAATGGCTTTTCGATGCAAATGGGAGGGGGAGGTGCTTCGTTAGCTGCTTGCCAATATGTACGAGAAAAAATGGAAGATAAAGAAATTAAAGGTAGTTTTGGTGTTGGCGGTATTACAGGTATTTTTGCAGACATGTTAAAAAATGGTTTATTTGAAGCTGCATACGATGCGCAGACGTTTGATATTCCAGCTATTCACTCTTTAGCTGTTAATCCGCGTCATATGGAAATGTCTGCTTCTATGTACGCAAATCCTTGGAATTCCAGCCCGATTGTAAATTATTTAGACGTTGTATTCCTTTCGGCAACTGAAGTTGATCTCGACTTTAACGTTAATGCTATTACGGATTCCAACGGCATATGTATGGGAGCATCCGGGGGACACAGCGATGCAGCAGCTGGTGCTAAATTGACCATCATTATGTGTCCGTTGATTCGGGGACGGCTCCCGATGATCCGGGATCATGTCCAAACGGTGGTGACGCCGGGGGACAGCATTGATGCCATCGTGACGGACCGCGGGATTGCGATCAATCCGAAACGGAAAGATCTGTTGGAACGCTTACAGCATACGCAGCTGCCGCTTAAGACTATACAGGAACTGCAGGAGATGGCGTATGGGTTCGTCGGGAAACCTGACAAAATCGAAGTTTCTCAAGATGATCAGGATATCGTCGCGGTGGTGGAATACCGGGATGGCAGTATCCTCGATGTCATCCGCAAACCGATACTGGATTAGTTTGAAAAAATATCCTGAAAGATATAAATTTATAGTTTGGAACAGCAGGATTATTTTGAATAAGGAATAATTCTGCTGTTTTTTAGCTGATATTTTCGATGATACCATGAATTTAAAAACTGAAAAGATATTAATAGACGCTTTATTCAAAACCACTATTTTTTATGTCAATAATATAATACATAATACAAGGAGGAATATTGAATGCAAAAAATTCATTCGGTGTTAGTCGCAAACCGAGGAGAAATTGCGATTCGTATTTTTCGGGCATGTAATGAATTGGGTATTCGTACCATTGCCATTTATTCGAAAGAAGATTCGTTGTCCACCCATCGATTTCGTGCGGATGAATCGTATTTGGTGGGCGAAGGGAAAAAGCCGGTCGATGCCTATCTGGATATTGAAGACGTGATCCGGATTGCAAAGGAACATCATGCGGACGCGATCCATCCCGGCTACGGCTTCCTGGCGGAAAATGCCGAGCTGGCCAAACGCTGCCAAGAGGAAGGCATCATCTTTATCGGACCGAAGGTGGAGCATCTGGTGATGTTTGGCGATAAGGTCAACGCCCGCATCCAGGCGAAGCGGGCGGGAATCCGGTACATTCCCGGCAGTGACGGACCGGTACAGGATTTTGCCGAGGTCGAACAGTTTGCCAAAGACTATGGCTTCCCGATTATGCTGAAGGCTGTCAACGGCGGGGGCGGCCGCGGGATGCGCATGGTGGACAAGGCCTTCGACCTGAAGGAGGCGTATGACCGGGCCAAATCGGAAGCCAGGCTCGCCTTTGGCAGTGATGAAATCTATATCGAAAAATGTCTTGTGCACCCCAAGCATGTCGAAGTGCAGATTATCGGGGATGAGCACGGCCACGTGGTCCACTTGTTTGAACGGGACTGTTCCGTACAGCGGCGGCATCAGAAGGTGGTTGAAATCGCACCGGCGTTTTCGCTTCCTGTTTCCGTACGGCAGAGCCTCTGCAATGCGGCGCTGCAGATCATGAACAATGTGAAGTATGTCAACGCCGGTACAGTGGAATTCCTGGTTACGCCGGATCATAATTTCTATTTTATCGAAGTCAATCCGCGGGTACAGGTAGAACACACCGTGACGGAAATGATCACGGGGATCGATATCGTGCAGACGCAGATCAAGGTCGCGGAAGGATATGCACTGGACAGTGAAGAAATCGGTATCCCGTCGCAGGATGCGGTCCAGTGCCGCGGCAATGCGATCCAGTGCCGTATTACGACGGAAGATCCGATGAATAACTTCATGCCGGATTCCGGCAAATTGATGGTATACCGCAGCGGCGGTGGATTCGGCGTCCGGCTGGACAGCGGCAATGCGTATACCGGTGCTGTGATCACGCCGTACTATGATTCACTGCTCGTCAAAGCTACTACGTGGGGGTTAAGCCACCATATCGCTGTACAGAAGATGATCCGCGAATTGAAGGAATTCCGTATCCGCGGGGTCAAGACGAATATCGGATTCCTGATTAATGTGCTGCAGCATCCGCAGTTTGTATCTGGTGAATATAATGTAGAATTTATTGATGATAATCCGGGCTTGTTTAACCTGCCGGTTGTTCACGACAGGGGCACCAAGCTGCTGAAATATATTGGGAATACGACGATTAATGGATATACAGCCGGAGGACCGGTGGCAAAGCCTGACTTTGAACCGCTGGAAATGCCGGACAAAGCTGCCGGTGATTATCCCAAGGGAAGCAAGCAGATTTTTGATTCCATGGGACCGGAAAAATTCTCTCGATGGATACTGGATCAAAAGAAAGTATTATTGACGGATACGACTATGCGTGATGCGCATCAATCGCTGTTTGCGACGCGTGTTCGTACTATTGACATGCTGCGTGTATTGGAAACGGCATCCAAGAGACAGCCAAACATGTTTTCGTATGAATGCTGGGGCGGGGCAACATTTGACGTAGCCTACCGCTTCCTGCATGAAGACCCGTGGGACCGGCTGCGCCAGATGCGGGAAAAAGCACCGAATATTCTGCTGCAGATGCTGATCCGCGGCGCTAATGCCGTCGGGTATACCAGCTATGCCGATAATGTCGTGAAACAGTTTGTAGAACTGTCTGCCAAGAACGGGATTGACATCTTCCGTATTTTTGACAGTTTGAACAGTCTGGACAACATGTACGGCGCTATTCAGGCAGTTCGGGAAAACGGAAAGATTGCCGAAGTCGCACTTTGTTATACCGGCGATATTCTGAACCCGGCCCGGCCGAAATATAACTTGCAGTACTATGTCACGATGGCAAAGGAATTGCAGAAGGCCGGTGCGAACATTATCGCGATCAAGGATATGGCGGGATTGCTGAAACCGGAAGCGACCTATCAACTGGTGACGGCATTGAAAGATGCGGTCGATCTGCCGATCCATCTCCATACGCATGAAGGTGCGGGCAATGCGATATACTCGCTGGCACGAGCTATCGACGCGGGCGTGGATATCGTGGATGTGGCATATTCTGCGTTTGCCAACGGGACCAGCCAGCCGAGCATGAACAGCCTATACTATGCGTTAAGCGGTAAAGAGCGGCAGCCACAGCTGGATGTCGAAGCGATGGAAGCCATGTCGCGGTATTGGGTGACTGTCCGTTCGTATTATCGTGGAGTAGACAAGGCGGATCCGTATCCGAATACAGAAGTATATATGCATGAAATGCCGGGCGGCCAATTTTCCAACCTGCGCCAGCAGGCTAAAGCAGTGGGCCTCGGTGCACAGTGGAATGATGTCAAAAAAATGTATCATCGCGTGAATATGCTGTTCGGCGATATTATCAAAGTAACACCGTCGTCCAAGGTGGTGGGAGACATGACGCTGTTCATGATTCAGAATAACCTGACGGAAGAGGACATCTTCCAGAAGGGCGATGTGCTGGATTTCCCGCAGTCCGTGGTGGAATTCTTCGAAGGGCGGATCGGGATTCCGTATCAGGGTTTCCCGGCAGCATTGCAGAAGATTGTGCTAAAGGGAAAAGAACCGCTGAAAGACCGGCCGGGGAAGAACCTGGCGCCCGTGGACTTTGCAGCGGTGCGAACGCAGCTGCAGGATGCGGGGTACCTGCATGACGATGAAGCAGTCAATGCGTACTGCCAGTATCCGAAGGTATTTCAGGATTATAATGAATTCATCCAGAAATACGGGGATGTGAGCGTACTGGATACGCCGACGTTCTTCTTCGGGATGAAGAAGAACGAAGAAATCCGGGTGGAAATTGAACCGGGGAAGGATCTAATCATCAAACTGATGAACATCAGCGATCCGGATGACAGCGGGATGCGGACCATCACATTCATGTTCAATGGCGCGGAAAGGGAAATCCAGATAATGGATAAGCAGATAGACATGCAGCATGTCTCACGCAAGAAGGCGGACCCGGATAAGGCTGGAGATATCGGAGCCACCTTGTCCGGCTCAGTAGTGAAGGTACTGGTATCCCAAGGAGAGGCTGTCAAGAAGGGGGCCCCGCTGGTCGTGACGGAAGCGATGAAGATGGAAACGACGATTACCTCACCGATTGACGGGACAGTCGGAACCATCTATGCATCAAAAGGCATGCCGATATTAAGCGGCGATTGTTTGCTGGAAATAAAGGAATAACAAGATAAATCGTATAAAATATTATATGTTATATATTGCTATATTTCCTGTTATTTTTGGAACAGTTAAGATTACATGGGAAGTTAAAAATATACAATTGCCTACTGATACTATTAATCTAGTTAATAAAATTGAAAATTTGACGTTTCAAGTAGCAAACAGTTTAACAAAAGATGAAATTTATAAATTATTAGAAGTATATAATAAGACATACGCTGCGATGTATAAATTTTACGAGATGTAATGGTATAATTTAGCACTGTAGATACATAGTTTAATTGTGTTCACCATTAATGGAGCAGAAACTGTTTTGTATGCGGGGAATGAATTGTTTATTCCGAAAGGGACTGTGAAAGGTGGTAGATGCAAGGTTGGGACTAGGTCTATTCATGCATTTGGTGGTAGACGTATTGTTTATTTAAACAAAAAATTGTAATTTTAGTAAACAGGAACAGGGTATTTTACAATAAACGAGTCACACAACGGCCTAGGTAGTTGTGTGACTCGTTTAGAAATATGGATTTTAGAGCAGGTTGTTCTCCTGAAATATCTTTTTAGCAATGAATACTGCATTGAGTACCCGTGGAAAACCTGTATAAGGGATGCATTGCAAGAATGTCTCGATGATTTTCTGCGGTGAGATGCCAACATGAAGTGATGCGTTGATATGTACTTCAAGTTGTGGTTCGCAGCTGCCGGCGGTAAGTAAACTGGTGATGGTGATGAGCTCACGCTCTTGTAAATTTAGGAGTGGTCTCGTGTAGATGTCACCAAAAGCAAATTCAACAATGAATTTGCCGAGGTCTGGAGAAATATCCTCTAGTGACTTGATGATAGCCTCGCCACCAGCGCCATCGATTTTCTCTAGCTGTTCTGAACCTTTAGTAAAACGTGTTTCTTCCATTTGTAATGTCCTCCTTTGAAGTTTATAATCAAACTATACAGCTTAAACCTTGGTTTAAAGCAAGCATTATTTTGAGGTGAATTTATGCATATTAAGAAAATGGTGGAGGAAACAGGGTTAGCGGCATCAACGCTACGTTACTATGAGAAAAAAGAACTTTTGCGTGTAGCAAGGGATGGCAACGGCTATAGGGATTATGATGCAAAGGATATCGCTTGGGTGCAGTTCCTGGAACGGCTAAAGGATACCGGAATGCCACTTAAAGATATACAGCGATATGCTATGCTTCGTTATGAAGGTGATGCAACGATGTCTGAGAGATTGGTAATGCTGGAAACGCATCGAGAGTATGTCGTTGAGCAGCAGAATAAGTGGCATGATTGCCGTGAGCATCTTGAGAAGAAAATAAAGTATTATCAGTCGGGTATTGAAAAGAATGGCAACCAGCAAGTTGAAGAATGAGCTTGCTGGCTGCTTGCTTTATGGCGAGTGACGATAAGATGTTGTTATACTCTGGTGTGTGGTCGATTTGGATGTTTTGTGAATTATTTGAGATTGACATAGGTTGGATGTATATCGATTTTAAGATGGTTAAGGGGGGGCGGAGTATGTCAAATATTGCTTTTGATTTTCTCTCAGAATGGGCAAAAAAGAGTGCATACTATGGATGCGGTTCAACCCATGAAATGGTATGAATTATTCAAATATAGGAATGTAATTGCAATATGTATTGGTTTTTTCACATTAAATTACTCTATTTATTTTTTTGTCACATGGTTTCCCATGTATTTGGTGCAAGAGCGAGGCTTATCATTTGCGGCAATGGGATGGATGGCTATGCTGCCGCCCTTGACGGGGATTTTATCAGAGTGGTTCGGTGGCTGGTTACTTGACTACACATATAAACGAACGAAATCATTGGACATAGCAAGAAAAACGAATTTTATCGGCGTAAAGGATACGCATCCCGTACTGCGTCATACGCAGCGGTATATTCAGGAAATCAAAGGTCAATATCCGGATTTTATGGTATTCACCGGATATGATAATAACTGTATTCCCTCCGTTATTTCCGGCGGCAATGGCTGCATTGGCGCCTTGTCCAATGTATATCCGGATATGTGTCACAGTGCGGCCGAGGCACTGCGTAATGAAGATCTGGTGGCTATCCGTAAGATTCAGCGGCAGATAGATAAGCGCATGAAATTTTATGAAGCGTATCCGACTTTCAATCCGGTCATGAAATGGGCTTTAAAGGAAATGGGGTGGCCTATGCAGGAAAACTGCAAGGTACCGCTGTCCTCATTGACTGCCGAAGAAAAGAAACATCTGGATGCTGTGGCAAATGAACTGTGGCGTACAAAATAAACAATATATGAAGAACTCCCGAGCGTGCAACTTCGAGAGTTCTTTTTTGCATGGAATTGATTTATAAAAGGGAGCAATCCCAAATTTTGTGTAAACCTTCGTGTGGTGTAAAATAAAATTACATCGTACGGAGATTTTTATTATGGTAAAAAGAAAACGCAGTCTAGAAGAAATGGAACATCGTACCAAAATTCGTGAATTGTTGCAAATGAGCAACATTATCAGTATGGACGATATCCAAAATTTATTCAAAGATACGATTGCTGAATTTATGGAAAATGGATTAGATGCTGAACTGGATGATGAATTAGGGTATAGCAAATATGACTACAAAAATAAGGATACAAGCAACAGTCGCAATGGGAATAGCCCCTGAAAAAGAATCAAACCAGTATCAGCCACGACGTAGAAGAAAAGATTATATCGATGTATGCTAAGGGCATGACAACTCGTGATATGGAAGCACATATTCAGGATATGTATGGATTAGAGGTATCGGATACCACCATCAGCCGTATTACGGATAAAATACTTCCCGTTGCCAAAGAATGGCAACAACGGCCATTGGAAAATCTGTATGCCGTTGTATTTTTGGATGCGATTCATTACCATGTCCGCAGTGAAGGACAAATCATCAAGAAAGCCGTGTATATTGCCATTGGTGTATTTTGCAGATCAGATACCGGATTGATTGACAGGGGCATGCCCTTATTGTTATATTGAAAACGAGTCAACGATATCGCCGCTGACTCGTACGTTCTTACTATTTTGCACCGCTATATGGAGAATTTGGCGCGCCCTCTCACTAACATCATCTCCTCCTAAAAGAGATGAATTGCAATAGAAGTTGGCTGTTATTATTACCACGGAACAGTATGACCAAGATAATCCAAATATTCTAATCCAGCATGTCCTTGCTTTTTTAAAAGAACATTTACTAAACTTGGAACACTTTCTTCAATACTAAGGCGTGCATTTGGCCCCCCAAGTTCCGTACGAACCCAGCCAGGAGCCATCAGCACCATCGCACGTGAAGATTTAGGCTCGCGGGCGGCATAACTCCTCATAAATTGGTTTAAAGCGGCCTTGCTTCCACGATAGACTTCACGCATTCCTGTGATATTGTTGGCAACGCTCCCTTGACCTGATGACATTATACCGATTAAGCCAGTTGTTGAAACAATATCCTGAAAGGACTCAACCACTCGCATTGGGCTCAATGCATTTGTGACCATAACATGAATGAACTCATCGGTCGTCACCTCTCCGACCATTGCCATTTCGTTGCTGTTCGTGGTTCCAGCATTAACAAACAGTATATCAAATGTTCTGTCAGACAAACGTTCCCTTAATGCTATCACCTGATCCTGCTTGCAAATATCCAGCGTTTCTACTTCCAATTGCCCTTGAAATTTGTTCGAAAGAGCAATCAGCTTTGTACGATCTGATTCTGCTCGCGTCGTACCTATCACATTCCAACCTTTTTTTAGAAATTCCTCCGTCATAGCAAGGCCTAAACCACGTGAAGCCGCCACGAGGAGAATCGCAGGTTTCTTTTGATTTAAAACAGTTGATGTCATTGCATTCAACCTCCTTTATTTTGTTTTAAGTATAATTGTTAATTAAGTATACCATTGCAATTTTATTGTGAAAATTCTCAAACGTCTATATTTCTTGCCTAATAGTCCAAAACAACTTATAATGAACATAAACTGTGATCATACTATTGGAGGTTTTATGACAGACTTACGATATAAATTAGCAAAAATAATCACTCTTGCTGTTCCGGGCGATGGTGTACATAAGATGCCTGTTCCCAATACTTATTGCGTAAAATTCTCACATTTGGATTGCCGCTGGCAACGTTGGCATGCATCCTTATGTGTCGTAGCCCAAGGGTGTACTGAAATTATGTTAGATAGTGAAGTTTATCGATATGATGGAGCTTATTATATTGCCACTCCCGTTGAGTTGCCTGTTTCTAGTCGTCTTTTTGCGGTCACACCAGCGCAACCGTTTCTATGTATTAAAGTAATTTTTGATTCAATAACTTTAAACGAAATTGCAGCTCAAATTGAAAAAGATTTTCCAAATGAAACTG
>JALCNL010000053.1 GCA_022649055.1 Megasphaera sp. | reverse complement strand
CATCAGGTAGGACAGACCGGAAAGACTGTAGGCCCGAAGATTTATGTGGCTTGCGGGATATCCGGGGCAATCCAGCATTTAGCGGGTATGACAGGATCGGACTGCATCATCGCGATTAACAAAGATCCGGATGCTCCTATCTTCCAGGTTTGCGACTATGGTATCGTAGGAGATGCGTTTGAAGTAGTTCCTAAGATCACAGAAGCGATCAAAAAACTTAAAGGTTGATAGAAAATTTTTTTAGATATTGTAGTATAGTAATAGAGTTATATTATTTTAGAGGCCCTTCGGGGCCTCTTTTTATTAGCCTGTTTTTCGATTTAAATAATGGTATTTTTATAAAATCAATATAAGTCAACTTTTTTTTCAACGTATTGTTGCAAAAAAAAGTATTCGATTTGCATTTTTATAACAAAATAATAATCAATATAAGACAAATTTTTCCTATGTATTTAATCTATAATTTCAGATACTATTTATAGTAACAACAAACGAAGTATGCATACTTGTTTTTATTTATTGACTTAATAAATTGTGTATTTATTATTGTGTATTTATTAAGTTAGAAAAGGAGGAAAATAATCGTTCATTTTTATATAAGTTACAGATATAAATATAAAGGAGGAATTTCATAAATTATGTTCACGGCAATTGCGATAGGAAGCATTATCCTGAGTTTGTTTTTATTAGTAACATTTGCTTACCGGGGGTTTTCGGTAATTTTGTTTGCGCCAATCTTTGCGATGTTTGCGGCAGGATTGTCAGGCATTAATATTTTACCAGGATATACGGAATTATTTATGCCGAAAGCAGTTACGTATATCAAAGCTTTTTTTCCTATATTTTTACTGGGTGCTGTATTTGGGAAAGTTATGGAAGATACGGGAATGGCGCGAAGTATTGCACTTAAAGTTATTCGCTGTATAGGGGAAAAGAGAGCCATAGCTGCAGTTGCGCTGGCATGTATGATTTTGACATACGGTGGCATATCCATGTTTGTGTGTGTATTTGCCATTTATCCGTTTGCGGCAGCTCTGTATAAAGAAGCAAATATTCCTAAACGACTTATTCCGGCTACATTGGTCTTGGGAGTATTTACCGCAACCATGGATTGGCTTCCGGGTACACCACAGATTCAGAATATTATTCCGACGATATATCTTGGAACAACGACGTATTCTGCACCTATATTAGGAACTATCGGAGCCATTATACTGGTGGCAATTTCTTATATATATTTAGAATGGCGTGTTAAAGTGGCTAAAGACAGAAATGAAGGATATGGACAGCATACTATAAATGAAACGGTAATTGATGATACGATTCCATTACCGAAGTGGTACTTTTCTATCATACCATTACTTGTAGTTTTGGTTGTTAATTTTGGACTGTCTATGTATTCGTGGAATCCGGATTTAATTGTACCGTTCCAAAAAATGGGTATTCCGCTGGTAGCTAAATCTGTCCAGAATGTTATTTCTATTTGGGCATTGGTTGTTGGATTATTGGCAGGAATCATTGTAGCTTGTATCAGCGGACGTAAATTTATCTCTAAGGACGGTGGTCTTCAAGCTGCATTAAATGCTGGAGCTATTGGATCGCTGCTTGCTATTATGAATACGGCTTCTGAAGTTGGGTACGGAAATGTTATAGCTTCTCTGCCAGGATTTACAGATATTGCTAATTTTTTATTGGGAATTGCACAAGGAGCACCGCTTTTAAATGCGGCTATTATGGTAAACATCCTGGCAGGTGTTACAGGATCTGCTTCTGGTGGATTAAGTATTGCCTTGGAACTTTTTGGACATCATTGGTTGGAACTGACGGCCGCCGCCGGAATTCCTCCCGAAGTTTTACATCGCATTGTAGCCGCCGCATCCGGTGGATTGGATAGTTTGCCGCATAACGGTGCAGTTATCACGATTTTGGCTGTTTGCGGATTGACACATCGTGAGTCTTATAAGGATATGTTTGCAATTACGATATTTAAGGTTCTGGTAGCGTTTTTCATGGTTGGTGTGTATATGTTGACCGGTATTGTATAAAAAATATATATACAAGCATAACTAAATTAAAGAGGTGCTTACAAATGAAATGTATTAGTGCAGAAGAGGTAACAAAGTGTATTCCCAATGGAGCAACTATCGGTATTGGAACGTTTGTAGGTTGTAATATTGCGGAAGATGTATTGTGTGCTATGGAAACTCAATTCTTATCAGAAGGATTTCCTCGTGATCTTACCGTAGTACATTGTGCCGGCATGGGAGACGGAAAAAATGCGGGAGGTAATAGATTCGCTCACGAAGGAATGTTAAAGCGAATTGTAGCCGGTCATTTCAATATGGCTCCCAATTTAGGGAAACTAATGCTTGATAATAAACTAGAAGCTTATAATTTCCCCCAGGGGACGCTGACACAGTGGTTTCGCAGTATTTCCGGGAAAAAACCGGGTATTATTACAAAAGTCGGATTAGGGACTTTTGTGGATCCTCGTGTTGAAGGGGGGAAAGTCAATGCAGCAACGAGTGAGGATTTGGTAGAGGTTATTAAACTCAATGGAGAAGAATGGTTGTGGTACAAACCGTTTCCTATTGATGTGGCGATTGTAAGAGGTACATCTGCTGATACAAAAGGGAATATATCGATTGAACATGAAGCTGTCAAGTTGGAAAATCTGTCGATTGCATTGGCAGCTAAAGCTTCTGGTGGGATCGTTATTGTACAGGTAGAACGGATAGTGGAAAGCGGGAATATTAAACCAATGGATGTTGTCATTCCCGGTATTGATGTTGATTATGTCGTTGTAGCAGCTGATAAAGCAAAACATGAACAAAGCTATGGAAATGCGTATAATCCGGCTTATTCCGGAGAGATTCGCATCCCGTTAGACAGTATTGCGCCGATGAAACTGGATCAGCGTAAAGTAATTGCGCGCCGGGCAGCCATGGAATTGGTTCCCAATGCGAAAGTAAACTTGGGCATTGGTATTCCCGAAGGTGTGGCAAGTGTTGCGAATGAAGAAGGTATCGGAGATACGATGACACTAACAGCTGAAGCGGGAACTATTGGTGGTGTTCCAGCCGGCGGTCTTGATTTTGGAGCTTCTACCAATCCGGAAGCAATTATTGATCAGCCGTACCAGTTTGATTTCTATGATGGTGGCGGACTTGATGTTGCATTCTTGGGATTAGCCGAAACAGATAGAGAAGGCAATATCAATGTAAGTAAATTTACGGGTCGCATGGCGGGTTGTGGCGGTTTTATCAATATAACACAAAACACCAAAAAAGTGATTTTCTGTGGCACTTTCACGGCGGGAGGCCTGAAAGTAAAAGTCAGTAATGGTACGTTAACTATTTTGACAGAAGGAAAATTCAATAAATTTTTAAAGAAAGTAGGACAGGTTACCTTTAGTGGAGCTTATGCCCAGCAACACCATCAACAGGTTTTATATATTACAGAACGTGCTGTATTTGAATTAGGAGAACAAGGACTTATCCTAACTGAGATTGCCCCCGGAGTCAATCTTGAAACGGATATCTTGGCGCATATGGATTTTAAACCGATTATTTCATCCAGCTTAAAACAGATGGATGCTCGCATTTTTAAAGATGAGTTAATGGGACTTACACTATAAACCACAGTGGTTGTCAGGCGCTGTATCGTTTTACAACATAAGAAACTAGCGCTGTTATATATATATTTATTGTATATTTTTAGGAGGATGATGTAATTATGGAATTTAAAGAAACAGAAGCAATGAAAGATATTCGCAAGCTGGCGAGAGATTTTGCTGAAAAAAAATTACTCCCAACTGTTAAAGAGCGAGATGAAAATGAAATATTTGATAGAGAAATTTTTAATCAAATGGGAAAATTGGGATTGATGGGGATTCCCTATGCGGAAAAATATAATGGTTGCGGTTTGGATTTTATTAATTTTGCTATTGCATGTGAAGAAATTTCTCGCATTGATCCTTCTACCGGTATTGGATTTGAAGTACATACTTCGCTTTGCTCATGGCCCATTAATACATATGGTACAGAAGAACAGAAAAAAAAGTATTTGTCTAAACTGACAACAGGAGAATGGTTGGGAGCATTTGGCCTGACAGAACCTAATGCCGGTACGGATGCATTGAATGGGGCAACTACCGCTGTAAAGCAAGGTGATGAATATGTATTAAATGGAACAAAAATATTTAATACTAACGGAGGAGAAGCTGAGGTTGAAATCATTTTTGCAACTACCGATAAAACTCAAAAATCAAAAGGCATGAGTGCGTTTATTGTAGAAAAAGGAACACCTGGTTTGAGCTTTGGTAAAAAAGAAATAAAGATGGGGATTCGTGCATCCGTACAACGTGAAGTTATTTTACAAGATGTACATGTACCTGCGGCTAATCTGCTGGGAAAAGAAGGCGAAGGTTTTAAAATTGCAATGCAAACACTAGACGGTGGCCGTGTTGGTGTAGCAGCCCAGTCTTTAGGAATTGCTGAAGGAGCTTTTGAACATGCGGTAAAGTATTCGAAAGAACGTGTACAGTTTGGTAGACCTATTTCAAAGCAACAGGCGATTTCTTTTCGACTTGCTGATATGAAACTTAAGATTGAAGCAGCACGCTGGTTAGTCTATAAAGCAGCCTATGATATGTCGAATAATATTCCTTATAGTGTTTCTGCGGCAATGGCAAAAAAATTTGCTTCAGATATTGCCATGGAAGTTACCACAGATGCGGTACAGATATTCGGTGGATACGGCTTTACCAGAGAATACCCAGTGGAACGCTATATGCGCGATGCTAAAATAACTCAAATTTATGAAGGTACGAATGAAGTACAGCAAATGGTTATTTCTGGCTCCATTCTCCGCTGAATATAGCAGATAATAATAAACCGCAGCATATATGCATTTGGATAAAAAATATTGAGATAGTGATATTGTGAAATTATTGTTTTTGAATATAAAAAAAGGATGTGTTTACTATGAGTTATGAAAATCTTTTGATAGAAAAGGAAAATGGTACGGCTGTTGTTACGATTAATAGGCCTAAAGCCTTAAATGCGTTGAATGAAGCGACTGTCCGTGAGTTGGATAAAATGATTGATGAAATGGAAGCAGATCAAGATGTGGCGGTCCTTATTATTACCGGCAGTGGACAAAAATCTTTTGTAGCCGGGGCAGACATTGTTGAAATGAAAGATAAAAATGCCATAGAAGGTAGAGATTGGGGTATTTTGGCACAGGGCGTATTTAATAAACTTGAAAATATGAAGAAACCCGTTATTGCAGCTGTTAATGGATATGCACTTGGCGGTGGCAATGAATTGCAGATGGCCTGCGATATTCGTATTGCAGCAGATACTGCTAAATTCGGCCAACCCGAAGTAACCTTGGGAATTACGCCGGGATTTGGCGGAACGCAGCGGCTGCCTCGTTTAGTCAGTAAAGGAATGGCAAAGAAGTTATTATTTACTGGAACAATGATTGATGCTGCTGAAGCATATCGTATTGGATTAGTAGATGAAATTGTTTCTGCAGACCAGTTAATGGATGAAGCTAAAAAAATGGCTGCAAAAATTCAATCTGTTGCACCGTTAGCAGTACAATTCTGCAAATCGGCCGTTAATCGTGGCATAAATATGGACCTGCAATCCGGTATTCAATATGAAGATGAAGTGTGGGGATTATGTTTCGCAACAGACGATCAAAAAGAAGGCATGAAGGCATTTGTTGAAAAAAGAAAAGCTAAGTTTAGCGGTAAGTAGTGCATAAACAATTTTAAGATATCAGTATTTTACCAAATGCAATTAGATATGTGAACTTTAAATGAGATTATAAGAAAATAAGTTTGAGAAATGTTGAGTTCTAATATATTTTTATTAGGACTCAACATTTATTGCTGAAATTAATATAATTTTACAGCGGTATTAATTTCTTTTTTGGAAAGTAGTAAAAATATTTCTTCTTATCGTGATAAAATATATGTGTTGTACTGTATTTGAATAAAGTAAGATTTGTAATTATTGATAGCAAAAATTATTAGTAATGATGCATAATATAAATTAGGTAAATTATAAAATATTAGAACATATTGAGTTGACAAAAAATGAGGTGTATGATTTCAATGATTTATATACTCACTTCGGTTTGTTTAGCCTATATTTTTAATAGAAGTATAGCCAATCTTCCATGGATACCTAATACCGTTTGTTTTATTAAATGGTTAGTCGATTTTTTACAACAGCATATGTGGAATAAAAATGATTCTGCCATAAGGCAGAACGTTTTTGGCTTTTTGTATGTTATTTTAGTTATGTTTATTGTGATGATTGTTCCAGTAATATTGATTATCATCGCTTTTTTTCTATTTCATGGAGCTGATTGGATTGTACATACAGTAGTGTGTTATCAGATTTTGAATTTACGTCATATTCGTGATACCGTGAGATGGATTCATACGGACTTGCTGAACGAAGATTTTAACGCAGCTCGAGATGAATTAGGTAAGTTTACCGGACATGATTCTTCACACTTGAATCAGGAAGAAATTGTTAATGATACAGTATCTGCCATTGCTGTAAAATCTACAGAAGAAGTTATTTCTCCATTATTTTTTATGTGTATTGGAGGAGCTCCTCTTGGTTGTTTACATAGAGCTGTTTTGATTATGGCTGATAGGTTTGGCAGTCAACACTTAACATATCGGTACTTTGGTATAACAGCAACACGAGTCAATAGCTTTTTTAACTGGTTGCCTACTCGTGTTAATATAATATGTTTGATATATTCTGCATATTTACTGCGTTATTCTTTGAGAAATGCAGTACGGATATTTAAGCGAGATCATAAGAAAAATGGACTCAATGCGGGATATCCGCAATCGGTTATTGCAGGTGCTTTGAATATACAGATGGGTGGACAACGTAATTATGGAGAACACATTATATATCTGCCATATATTGGAGATGCTATGCAGAAATTGAATTGTGAAGATATTATAAAAGCGAATAATATGATGTATGCGTCATCTATTATGTATATGTTATTGTCTTTAGCGGTGGCATGGATTGTGTTTGGAATATTATTGTAATGGAGTTCAGAGAAAATAGTTGACATGCCGGTATCCTTTAATGCTTTTTAGCATATTGTGTCCAGCAGTGAGCACAATGTTTTCATTCGGATAATGAGGCGTTGATTTTTGGACTATAAGGATGGAGTAATATAATCATGGGTACATTCACTATGAAAAAAAAGCTTAGTTTAATCCGGGAGTATTGCCCTGATATATGGAAATCAATCAAAAAAAATTATTGTCCGAAACAGTATGGGTTGGATAATAACTGTTTTTGTGGCAATATTTCGTGTGAAAAATGTTGGAATGCAGCATTGGAAGATGCTATAACGTCATCTCATCTTTGACAGTTGTAAAAGAAAAAGTAAGTAATGTTTTACCTTTTTTAGTTAAGTTACAAATTTTTTTCATTTTTTTTGTGGGAATAATTTGCATATCGGTACGGAACTGAAATTTTTTATGCAAAGTGTCGGTAAATACATTACTGACATTGGCGGGGACGTATCCTTCGTTCCCCAACTTGTAAAAATTCATATCCCGAAGTCCCTGCGGAATCTGGGGGCGGATAAACCGGTTATCCAACTTCTTTTCTAAAAAGCGGTACAGCATGAGTGTTAAAAAAATATCGTAAAATGGGCATTAATATGGTTACCCCGACTGAGATACCGGCCGGGGGTTGAACCCTGTCTTCATGATACGGAAACTTCCCTCAATTTCCCACTGTTGCCGATTGATCTGGATGATAGAAGACGTATATTTTCCAGATTCGTGCAGACACCGTAATATCTATCGAATTTTTCTTCCTGTGCAGTAAGGTCTGTATTAATAGGGTATAACTTCCGATTTGCAAGTTCTCCATCCGTAGGTATGTGTTGTTGACGGATAAATCGTTTATAATCTGTTGTGGCATATTGGATGATGGCTGACGTTTTTTGGCAATCAGTTTCAGCTCACGCGCTATTTCTCGCAACATCTGATTAACAATAGATCGACGGTGACAGCAGTGTTTGGTACAAATAGTGCCACACCCGAGGGCGTCTGTTGGATTCATGGATTTAGATACCGGGATATATCCATATGATTGAGTTAACGGGAAATGGGATGGAGTAAGAAATAAACACCGGCATCCGTATTGTAACCAAGCCGTTGATCAGTACAGTATGTCGGGAAGTGCATCGATATTACACCGCTGGATGCGCAATATAGAACAAGGTGATTTCATGAACTGATGACGTATAAATCAAAGAAGACCTTCAAAAAAATATCCACAACAACTTGTCACTATTTGATGAAAACAGCGATTTGATACGTAACTGTCTGCGTGTTACAATAGAAGTGACCTAGTTGATTTGTAGTAGTATTGTCAGTATATCATAATGAGCGGTGAGTATTATGATAATAATATAATACATTATAATATAAAAATGTTTTTTAATTAAAATTTTTGTTAATAGCCCATATGGGACAATACCTTGTATTTATAAATTTTATATGGGACCTCATTATTACTACAGGTGTGCACGATGTATGGGGTGTAGAAATGTATTATTTCAGATGGGGAGGAATAAATATGACAATGATGAAGGCAAAAAAAGTATTAATGTTAGCTGGTGATTTTGCAGAAGACTATGAAACAATGGTTCCTTTTCAAGCGTTGGAAATGGTAGGAATTCATGTTGATGTTGTATGCCCCGGGAAAAAGGCAGGAGATAAAATTAAAACGGCGATTCATGATTTTCTCGGTGATCAAACCTACTGCGAAAAAGAAGGGCATCAATTTGTCTTAAATGCATCCTTTGATGAAATCGATATGAGTCAATATGATGGATTGTACCTTACAGGGGGGAGAGCTCCGGAATATATTCGGCTGGATCCTAAGGTTATTGAAATTACTAAATATTTTATGAAAAACAAAAAACCGGTGGCGGCTATTTGTCATGGTCCGCAGATTTTGACAGCCGCCAATGTTGTCAGGGGATTGACACTCACAGCGTATCCCGCAGTTGGCCCAGATATTACTATTGCAGGCGGGACGTTTAAGGCTGTTGATGCCGATAAAGCAGTGGTTTGTGAAAATCTTGCAACATCACCGGCTTGGCCGGGTAATACGGCGATATTGAAAGAATTTATTAAACTGTTGGAAAAATAAAAAATATGCGGTTGTGAATATACGCTATTGTTTTATCCTATTAAATAGAAAAATAAGCAATATAAAAACTGCCAGTAAAACAGCATATTACTGGCAGCTTTTATATTGTCTATAAAGACAATTTGTTTTTTTTCTTAAATAATTAATGTTAGTTCATTTTTTGTTTATTTTTATGCCATGGGGGAGATATTAATACATAGCAGATTATTTTATATGTGAAAATGCCGCATAGTATTCCTAACAACATACCACCTAGTATATCACTAGGATAATGAAGAAATAAATATACGCGAGAAAATCCAATTCCTAAGGCTAATATCAAGGCAAAAATTCCCCAATGTTTATTTCGGCAGAAAATTATAGTGGCTGCGGAAAAGGATCCGAAAGTATGACCAGAAGGAAATGAATAATCTGTTGGTAGCGGAATCACTATGTCTGGCGACATCCAAGAATAAATAATATAAGGACGCAAACGTGCTAAAGAAGGTTTTAAAATACCATTTCCCAGGATTAAACTGATTAATAATCCTAATAATACAGCAATACCGGTCATGCGATATTCCTTTATGCATAACAAGAATATAGCCCAAACAATCCAAATTAGACCTATGTTGCCTATGTTGGATAGGAGCAGCATGTAGGGAGTCAATGTAGAAGTTACCACGTTGTTTTGTATCCAGAACAGTAGATTTTGGTCTATGACTGCAAATAATTCCACTATATAGTTCTCCCTTCACTTATAAACCCTTTAAAATTATTGTAAAGCAGTTATATTTTTGTGTCAAATGCAAGAAAAAATGGAATAGATCATATAATTTATCTAAAAACAGTTGCAAATAGTTGTTAATAATAGTATTATGATCGTATAATCATTTAAACGATTATACGATCATAAAAGAGGGAGAGCTACATGGAAAAATTAGTGGATATTTTAAAAGCGTTATCAGATGAAACGAGATTAAGAATATTAAATCTATTGTATGAAAAAGAATTATGTGTGTGTGATATTATGGAGACATTGCAGATTACTCAGGCAAAAGCTTCCCGGCATTTAATTTATATGAAAAACGCAGGATTGGTACAGGATAGAAAACAAGCACAATGGGCATACTATTCTATACATAAAGATGAACGGGTAAGATTTATAGATTACTTAGTTTATGGTACTTTAAGAGAACTTGCCTTATATCAACATGATTTAGACAGATTAAATATGTGGTTAACACAAAAGAAGGATTATTGTAATAAAACAAAATAATTGGTTTCAGGTGAAAAATAAAATTTTTAATTTCATGGGCGTGTAAAAAATTTAAGGTATGGGAGATAGACAATATGGAGAATATACAACAAAATAGGTTGTCATTTTTAGATAGGTTTCTTACGCTGTGGATTTTCGCAGCAATGGTCTTGGGTGTAATTGGCGGTTATCTTTTTCCATCAACAGCATTGTCATTGGGTTCATTCAGTACAGGTACGATATCTTGGCCTATTGCCATAGGTCTTATTATTATGCTGTATCCACCGTTGGCTAAGGTAAAATATGAAGAAATCGGAAAAGTAATGAAGCACAAAAGAGTATTTGCTTTTTCTCTTTTTCAAAACTGGATTGCCGGTCCTATTTTAATGTTTGGATTAGCTGTACTGTTTTTAAACGATATACCTGGTTTTGCCATTGGGTTGATTATTATTGGATTAGCCCGGTGTATTGCTATGGTCATTGTCTGGAATACACTTGCTAAAGGTGATAATGAATATTGTGCAGCACTAGTGGCGCTCAATTCTATTTTTCAAATTCTATTATATACATTATACATATATTTTTTTGTTACTGTTCTGCCGCAATGGCTGGGTTTGTCTTGGGGAGGACAAGTTATTGAAATTTCAATGATTGAGGTCGCAGAAAGCGTCCTGATTTATCTTGGTATACCATTTGCTGCCGGTTTTCTCACAAGATTTGGATTACTTCGGGTCAAAGCAAAAGAGTGGTATGAACAGGTTTTTATATCTAAAATTTCCCCATTAGCCTTACTGGCTCTGTTGTATACCATTGTTATTATGTTTATGATTAAAGGAGAGGAAATCATAAACAATCCGGAAAATGTTGTTCGTATTGCAATCCCGCTTTTAATTTATTTTGCGATTATGTTTTTTGCAAGCTTCTTTCTATCGTATCGCAGTGGATTTACCTATGAACAGACGGTTACTTTGGCATTTACGGCTGCCAGTAATAATTTTGAGTTGGCGATTGCTGTTGCTGTTGCGATATTTGGTATTGCCTCAGATCAAGCTTTTACAGCTGTGATTGGACCTTTAGTAGAAGTTCCTGTTATGATCACATTCGTAAATGCAGCATTGTATTTTAAACGAAGGTATTATTGCAATTTTATAAACGGTGGAAAATGTATATGACTAAAAAAATAAGGGTTGCTTTTATTTGTGTACATAATTCCTGCCGCAGCCAGATTGCGGAGGCTTTAGGAACTTATTATGCTGCTGATGTATTTGAAAGCTACTCGGCAGGAACAAAAATAAAACCGCAAATAAATCAAGATGCAGTGCGCTTAGTAAAAAAGCTGTATGGAATTGATATGGAGAAAACACAACAATCAAAATTATTGGGAGATATACCTTCAGTAGATATTGTTGTTACTATGGGATGTGATGTTACTTGTCCCTACCTTCCTTGTAAGTATCGAGAAGACTGGCGTTTAGATGATCCGACGGGAAAAGATGATGAAGAGTTCAAAAAAATTATTTTTGTGATTGAAAAAAAGATTATTGTATTGAAAGAAAATATTAGTAATCGTAGGGGGATGTTATTTACGTAGTAATAAAAATAGTTTTGAATCATAGTTTAAAGAACGGCCACCAAAGACATAAAAGCAGAACATAAGTCCGTTATTGAGCGAGAGCATCAATGTCAGAGGTTTGTTTACCCGTTATAACGATCATTATTTTGTAAGGGACGTTAACCACTTGTTCATATGGTTTGTCAATCCAACCCATATGAACTCCGATTTGGCGGGGAGAATCATCAGTACGTATACGTATCTTCCCATTTTTTACTTGTATAATTGCATAACCGGGAATATCTTGTACTTCAAATTCTGTATTTAATTCAGAGGAAAGTGAAATAGTCGTCTGTAGCTTGCCATTGACCCATACTTGTGCTTCATCTGGTTTTTGGAAAAATGTTTTCCATTCAAATGCTAATGGGATACAAGATAGTACTAATAAGCATAAAAGTAAACAGATATCATTTCTATTTATATGTGTGGCAGATACAAAACGTGCGTTCTTTTGATAGAGGAATCTCATGTATTTACGTTGAGATTCCTTGATTTTTTTTAAGTAAGTATAGTACATTATATTTTACCGAGCTAATAAGAGCAATAGAATGCCGAATTTTTCAATTTATATAATATATCAAAATAATGTAAATATTGTGCTGTAAAAGAACTAAAAAATTAAAATAAATATAAAAACAATTCTCAACTATAGCTGAGTATATCACATATATTATAAAAAAGTCCAGCAACTTAAACAGGGGAAAATATCTTAAATAAAATAATATATATGCTATGTTTATGGAATGTATCTGGGAGAATTTCTATATTTTTTTGCATGTCAATTTTTTAAACGCGTCTCATTTGCATTAAATTTTTATTTAATATATAGAGAGATAAACAAAAATATAGTTCTCATAAAACATATGAATATTAGATGATGCAGATGGTGAATACGAAATGCGGTGGGAGTATAACCGAGGAACTTAGATTTTACAGACTATTTATCAAATAAAGGTGATATTTTTACATACATTTCATACAATTCCTTATATCAAATAGTTTAACAATACTGGCTTTTGGACAATAAGGAGGATATGGTAATGAATTGGAAAAAGATGATAATTTGTGCATCTGTCGGTCTTATAGCGGTCGCAGGTTTGGCAGGTTGTAGTAATTCTGGCAGTGGGACTGGTGATACCGGCAAGGTGGTAGAAATTGAATACTGGCACGTGGCTTCCGATAGTTTCGGCGGACAGACGCTGCGAGAGTTAGTGGACGATTTCAACAAGAGTCATCCCAATATAAAAGTAAAAGAAAAATTTAATCCTGATATGTATAAGGGATTGACACAGAATTTACAAGCAGCGGTTGCTTCTGGACAGACACCGGATGTAGTGCAGATGGGATGGGATTTCCTCAATTATGCCGATGAAAATTTTAAACATGATGATATAAATAAGATTTTTGCGACAGCAGGTGATCCGAACTTTATCAAAGATACGTTTGAATCCAATATTGCCAAGTTGGCGCAGACGGCTGACGGAACGCAAGTAGGTGTGCCTTATTCTTTGTCTGTTCCTGTGTTATATTATAATCCAGATATCTTTAAGGCAGCTGGGCTTGATCCGTCAAAGCCGCCAAAGACTTGGCAGGAGGTTCGTGAATATGCACAGCAGATTAAGGATAAAACAGGGGCATCGGCATTTTTTATGCAAGAATATGCAGATACATGGACGAATCAAGCACTGGTTGAATCAAACGGCGGTACTATGCTGAAACAGGAAAACGGAAAATGGAAGGCGGGTTTCGATACACCGGAAGCCGCTGAAGGATATCAATTTATTGCGGATATGGTAAAGGATGGCATAGGTCTTCATGCAACAAATGAGGAAGGATTCCAGGCATTTACATCAGGTAAATTGGCTATGGTATGTACTACAATTGGCAAACGAGCGAATTTTGAAAAAAGTTCCAACTTTAAGGTAATGACGACAGCCTTTCCCGCATTCGGCAACAAACCGGTAAAGGTACCGGCGGGCGGTAACTTCCTTATGATTTTATCCAAAGATCCGGCCAAACAAAAAGCTGCTGCCGAATTTGTAAAATATTTGGAATCAGCGGACAATTTAACAAAATGGGATACAGGCACCGGATATTTGCCGCCGAGGAAAAAAATGGATGCCGAAGGTCCTTACAAGAAATTAATGGATGAAAATGAAAATGTTAAGAAAGCCATGGAAATGCTTCCGAATGTAACGCCTTGGATAAGTTTTCCGGGACAGAATGGACTGCAGGCAGAACAGGTCCTTATTGATACTCGCGATGTTGTATTGAATGGAAGCAAGTCTGCGAGAGAAGCATTGCATGATGCGGCTGTAAAAATCAATGAATTACTGGAAGGCTGAAAAATATTGACATGATACGTGTAAGAAGCGGCGGACGGGGAACTGTAGAGCGAATCTTCCTGTCTGCCGTTTTTTTGAAAGGAGAAGTAATTATGAATCGATTATCCGGTAAAGGATATGCTTTTTTTCTTCCATCGGTACTGATTTTCTTTGTTTTTTATTATTGGCCGCTGCTTGTGAATTTGGGGCTGAGCTTTTTTTCGTGGAATATGGTCAGTGCCAAGGCAAAATTTGTAGGAATACGTAACTATATTGCCATTATTCAAAGTCCGGAATTTTATCAAGTCGTAGGCAATACAATTTTATTTATTGTTTTTTTACTTGTTTTTAACTTTATTCTTCCGTATTTTTATTCGTATATGATAGCGCATATGTTGAAATATGGAAAAACGATATATCGGTCACTGTTGTTTTTACCTTCTTTGCTGAGTCTTGCTGTAGCGAGTATTATTTTTTTGTGGATATATAATCCCATGGCCGGTCCGGTTAATGAGATAGTAAAAATGTTTGGAGGTACTTCTCCGCGCTGGTTTAAAGAGCCGTATATTGTATTATTCTCGATAAGCAGCATTATTGGCTGGAAGGTTTTCGGCTATAATATGATTCTTCTTTTGGCGGCAATGGTATCCGTTCCGCGGGAAATCATCGAGGCAGCACGCTTGGAAAATGCATCGGATTGGATAATTTTTAAAAAAATCATTTTGCCGCAGACATCTTCTTCCGCGATGTATGTTTTTGTTATTACCGTTGTTTTCGGTCTGCAATATGTCATGGTTCCTGTCAATATGTTGACACAGGGAGGTCCGGATCAGGGCAGCGCCAATCTGGTTTATGCTATTTATCAATATGCTTTTGTTTTTTATCAAACGGGTAAATCAGCGGCGTATGCAATGATCACAATGATGCTTTTTACCTTGTTTTTAGGGTGGCGCAGCCGTGTGGCAGACAAGAAGGTGTATTATGAAAATTAATATAAAAAAAGAACTAATTTGCCATATTTTTTTGATTGCGGCGGTTATTATTTCCTTATGGCCTGTTGTTTTTATGCTTTCGGCATCGTTTAAAGAATTAAATCAGATATTTCAATCTCCGTTGAATCCACTTCCTTCTTCACCGACGTTAGAAAATTATATGATAGTTCTGGGACGTTTTCCTATTTTCGATTTTATATGGAATACTTTTTTTATTGCTTTTTTTGTAACTTTTTTCAAACTTACTACCAGTTTGCTGGCTGGCTTTGCATTTGTATATTATCGATTCAAGGGAAAAGAGCTTTTATTTAATTCCATGCTTATGACCTTTTTTATTCCCGTTACGGTTTTG
>JALCNL010000052.1 GCA_022649055.1 Megasphaera sp. | reverse complement strand
ATAGCATATTATCCTCATAACGGACAAATTGCCGGGTTTGGTCATTTTGCTGATGTTGTTAGCGTGCTTACTCGACGCCCTCAGCTTCAAGAACGATTCACGGCTCAGCTTTGTGATTCTATTGATGCAGGGGTGCATACCGAAGGAACGTTGGTCATTGTTAAGGCAATACACTTATGTTTGACTATGCGTAATAGTACTGCTTTGGATTCGGATATTGTGACAGCAGCTTCCAGCGGCTGTCTTAAAAAAGGGACAGAGCCATATATGGAAGCTTGGAAATTATTAACAAGGAAGGATACCGATGAGTAATCAAATACGGAATTATCACTGGCAGGATGGGAAAAAATTGGAAGTGGGAAAAAGAACATTGATCATGGGAATCTTAAACATTACTCCTGATTCTTTCTCTGATGGGGGAAAATGGGATCATATAGAACGAGCGCTGCAGCATATGGAGAACATGGTTGATGAAGGAGCGGATATCATCGATATCGGTGCTGAATCAACCCGGCCAGGATTCATCCCGATTTCCGCCGAAGAAGAGATAAAACGGTTGGCACAGATACTGCCGGAAATTACAGCGCGCTGTCCAGTGCCTGTATCTGTTGATACGTATAAGGCGAAGACTGCAGCGTATGCGGTGAGTGCAGGAGCACACATAATAAATGATATATGGGGACTCCAGTATGAACAGGAACCAGGAAAAATGGCTCACGTTGCGGCAGCTTGTGATATTCCCGTTGTAGTTATGCATAATCAAAACGGAACAGTTTATCATAATATGATAGAAGACATAAGGAATTTTTTCACCCGTTCTGTAGAAATTGCTAAGCATGCCGGCATGCGGAAAGAAAATATTATTATGGATCCGGGAATCGGATTTGGTAAAACCGCAGAACAGAATATCTATCTTCTCCGCCATCTACGGCAATTAACAACATTGCCGTATCCTATGCTATTGGGAACATCTCGCAAGGGGTTTATCGGCCAAGTGCTTGATTTGCCTGTAACCGAACGGATGGAAGGTACGGGAGCCACTTGTGTAGCGGGTATTTTAGCTGGATGTGATATCATGCGCGTTCATGATGTAAAACCTATAGTCCGGATGTGTAAAATGGCGGATGTACTAAAAGATTGTTGATTAGTACATGCATGGGGCAGCAGATAATTTACAAAAGTCGAAAAGGGCATGTTATTGACGTATGATTACCTATGTTGGTAAAAAAGGACAAAGAATGGGAATGGATAAAATTATATTAAAAGGAATGCACTTTTACGGATATCATGGTTTTTTTCCCGAAGAACAGTGTACAGGTCAGTCTTTTATCATTGATATAACAATGACGAAAGACCTTACCAAAGCGGGATATACAGATGCATTAACTGATACGGTAGATTATGGTGCGGTGTATGGCTGTATAAAAAAAATAGTGGAAGGAAAGCCGTGCAAGCTTATTGAAAAAGTAGCGTATATCATTGCTGATACTATACTGGATGAGTTTTCTCCTAGTCGAGTTCAAGTGACCGTACATAAACCCCAGGCACCGCTGGACGGTCCTTTTGACGACGTTGCTGTCGTGATTGAAAGGAGTAAAAGCTGTGACTGAGTATTATATCGGAATAGGTTCTAATATGGGAAATCGTGAATACATGCTTCGCAAGGCTGTCGAAACATTACGAAAATGCGATGGAATTGTGATAAAGTCGCTTTCTTCCATATATGAGACACCGCCATGGGGGAAAATAAACCAAGCATCATTCTTAAATGCAGCGCTTAAAATCGAATCGGAATTAGATCCGGAAGATACGCTGCGAACCTGTTTGGCCGTAGAAATTGCCTTAGGACGGGTACGGCATGAAAAATGGGGGGCTCGTACAATAGATTTGGATTTACTTTGCAGTCCGGCTATTGAAATGGAAACCGTTCTGCTTACATTGCCGCATCCTTATATGACACAGCGAGCTTTTGTCCTTGTCCCTTTACATGAAATTGCACCGGGACTTATGGTGAAGGGTCGGACTATTGAAGCGTGGATGAGTGAACTTAATGATGTAGATACTATTAAATTTTTAGCACCTATGGAACTACAGGAGGATACATAAATGGAAAAAATACTGGTTGCCGATGATGAACAATTGATGCGTCAGCTAGTCGTTGATTTTCTTAAACCAGAAGGATATGAAATTATTCAAGCGGCTGATGGCAAACAAGCACTGGAATTATATACCGAACATCATCCGGATTTAGTTCTTCTTGATGTTATGATGCCGGGATATGATGGCTGGACCGTATGCAGAGAGATTCGGCGTGAATCCTCTATTCCTATTATGATGATCACAGCAAAAGGAGAAGAAATAGATCAGTTGTTTGCTTATGATTTAGGTGTGGATGAATATATTACAAAACCCTTCAGTCCTAAAATCCTTATTGCTAAAATCAAAGCTGTATTGCGGCGAGGGCAACAGGAACAGCAGCATCAGGCAGCAGAAGGGGTTTCTATTGACCAAGATGCACATCAAGTCGTTTTAGATGGAGAAGTTTTAGATTTGAGCCCTGCAGAATATAAACTTTTGAACTATCTTATGAGCAATGCAGGAAAAGCCTTAAGCCGCCGGCAGATATTAAATAAAGTGTGGGATTATGATTACTATGGAGATCTGCGAACAGTTGATACGCATATCAATCGCCTGCGCATTAAACTTGGCAATAAAGGCAAACTCATTCAAACCGTCCGTGGCTACGGATACCGCTACGAACAAAAATTATGAAACTGTCTATTCGCAAAAAAGTATGTCTGGCATTAGTGGCCTTTTCCTTGTTTTGTGCTATTACGCTGGCTCTCATTATCGTGATCGGATTTAATCCTTTTTATTATCAATTCAAAAAGAATGGCATGATTTCTGTAGGACAAGATGTTAAAACTGTCTATGAACAAAACGGCAGCGATGGATTTGATGACATTGATCAAATCAGTCAAGAAATCGGGGCTGATATATTTATTATTGACCATGGAAAGCTGGCTTATTCATCGCGTCCGGATCGCCGTGTCATGATGCCGCCGATGCATGAACGAAAAGAGATTGGCGAAATAACCGATGGCAGAGCAGAAAAAGAAATGCACATGCAGCCGCCGCGTCATGTCCGGGAAATAATGGAACTGCTGCAAGGACATGAACCTAACTTGAATGGGAGCAAAGAAATCCAATTCTACGAAACGCAGAATCATATTAAGCTATTGGACTTGATATACCGAGTACAAGATCATACCTATCTTATTATCAGCCAGCCGATAGCACCTATTGAAGAAAGTGTGCAGATTGCTAAGCAATTTGTTGTTATTTGCGGTATTTTATGGCTTATTGTTGCTGTTTTAGGAGCTTTTTTCTTCTCCCGGGAATTGACGCGTCCTCTTCTAAAATTAAAGAAACTGGCACAAGGTATGACGGCTTTGGACTTTTCTCATAAATGGGATGGCAAGGGGGATGATGAAATAGGTCAGCTGGGCAATAGTCTGAATGCCTTATCAGATCAACTTGATACTGCACTGAGCGACTTGAAAGAAACGAACAAGGAACTGCAAAAACAATTAGATAAAGCAAATGAAGTTGAACATATGCGCAAACAGTTTATTTCCGCTGTGTCTCACGAACTCAAAACCCCTTTGGCAATTATTCAAGGATATGCGGAAGGACTGGATGATCTTGCTTTTGATGATGATACCAGGAACAGGTATTGCCGCGTTATTCGGAGCGAAACTGAAAAAATGGATCGACTGGTCATGGATCTGCTTAATCTATCGCGGCTGGAAACCGGTTCTTTCCGTATAGAAAAAACAGATTTTGATTTTACAGCATTGGCGGAAGAGACAAAGGAACGTTTTGCTGGTACTATTGCCGAAAAGAAAATCCATATGCAGTGGGATTTACCGGAAGAAATACTGGTCAATGGAGATCCTGAACGGATTGATCAAATTCTCAACAACTATATTTCGAATGCCATCGATTACACGGAGTCGGGTAAAACTATCCGTATTAGTACTGAAGAAAATCAAGATACCTATACGGTGTCTGTTTATAATCAGGGAATTCAAATCGCACCGGAAAATCAAGGAAGACTTTGGCAGGCTTTTTTTAAAGTGGATTCCGCACGAACGAGGACGTTTGGCGGACATGGTTTGGGCTTGTCTATTGTGGCTGCATTAGTTAAGCTTCACGAGCAGCATTATGGAATGTACAATGCGGCAGACGGAGTTGTCTTTTGGTTTACCATAGCAAAAGCAAAAGCATCTCAGGCAGAGGCAGCTATTGAGCAAGCAGAACGAAGACAGGACTGATATAGTAGTGGTAGGAGACAAGCTGTCATAAAAAAAGCTCCTCGGCTAGAGGCGCTTTTTTTAATTACATTAAAATGATTTTTTTCCTAGTGTGGGATGTGTAGTTTTCTTTAACGATAAGTGTTCTACTAAATACCCCGCTTCATCCAAGGAAATATCCTGACGGTCACCATTGCGTTCAAGAACGCACAGCGGGTGATCTGTACCTACTTCGCCGCCAGGCATATAGATATATTCTTGTGTGTGATGATCCCCGAAAATAATACCGGCAAGGAGATGTTTTTTGGCTATCTGACTCATTCTATGACTCCTTCATTGTTTAACTTTATTTCTAAAAGCTTGCATTCTTGATAATCTGCCGAAACCAGTTGCAGCAATGTTCCGTTATACATTCGCGGAAACATTGTGCGGGGTTTCATGCCGTGTAAATGTCCGAATACGCAAAGCGGTACGTTATATTGTTCTAATAAATCTGTAAAACCACTGGGCTTTACTAAGTCACATACCGGTGGATAATGGAGAAGCAGCAGTTTTGTTTGGCACCCTAACGTATCGGCTTTCTGCAATATTCGTTCAACGCGCAGCAACTCACGCCGATATGGTTTTGCATCTTTTTCTTCCTGGTAATGGAAATCTCCGGGACAAATCCAGCCCCGTGTACCACAAACAGCGATAGTACCATCGTTAACAGCAATACAATCATCTTGGATATATATCATGTTCCCGCTGCCTGAAAGTCTTGTTAATTTACTGACGCTTTCCCACCAATAGTCGTGGTTTCCACGAATGATGATTTTTTTTCCTGGCAGGGTACGCACTTCATCAAGATCACACATCGCCTCGGAGAGATGAGTTGCCCAGGAGATATCTCCGGCCAATAATACCACATCATCTTCGGTAACGCGGCTCTGCCAATCTGTGCGGATGCGGTCCCAATGATTTTCCCAGGCAGGACCGAAGATACTCATCGGTTTTGTTGGCGGATGTCCTGATAAATGTAAATCTCCGATTGCAAATAAACGCATGTCAATCCTTTCTTTGTTTCAGAGCATGATAGAGTTTCTGTATAAAATGCTGCAGATGTTCTTGATTGGGTACCTGCGGAATCATGTAACCCACATACAGTGGGTTGGTAAGAAAACGAGGAACCATCTTAATATAGATACTATCATCTTGTGGAAAATCATAAAAGAAAATATTATAGCTGTCATTATAACTGTAAAAGCAGTGCATAAGAAAGACTGCCGTACGCTGCATATAATTTACTAAATCCGGTAGATACTCGGAATCTTGAAGGTGTAAATTGATTTCATAAAAACCGATAATAGGATGGGAAGAAACAGTGATATCGATGCCGGCTTCCGTAAGAACAGGTAACCCCGTTACATGATACGGCTTGATATCATCGTGATAATCATAGTTTTCAAATCCTACGATTTGACTGTGAGGATGGCTGATGGTACCACCCGACATATATCCATGATTACGATAAAATACAACTGATTTAAAACGGTTCATGTCCTTTACTATCTGCCATTTTTCCAAGCTGAATTGGATTAATTTTATTGCATAATCTAAGGTGTAGTTGGAAAAATCTGCTTTGCATTGATCTGTTTCAATAATCAAAGTTTGCCAGGTGTTTTTTAAGACAGGATATTTATTTTCCAGCCATATCATTGTTCCCTGACGGTCTATAACGTTCGTTAAATGTTCTACGTCACAAAAGGGACAATACTCCATGTCGTGATGTACGTTATCTGGTTTCGTTTTTCCTAAATCTAAATTGTATTCAATAATATGATCCATAGCACATACTCCTTTGCTATCTATTGTAGCATACCCCTTGCTTTTTTTGAATAAGTTAAACCATAATAAAATAACAAGCTTTTTTAGCAAGAAAAATGAATGATGAATGAAAAGATATAATTTTTATGATAACAGAAAGGTTTATTATGAAACAAAAACATTTTGATAATAAAATATGGTATCCGATTCTCCTGAACTGGTTTTCTACACATCGCCGCGCACTTCCTTGGCGTGAAAATCGGACGCCCTACAAGGTATGGGTATCGGAAATCATGCTGCAGCAGACAAAAGTAGAAGCGGTACGGCCCTATTATGATAGCTGGATGGAACGCTTTCCTGATATAAAATCTTTGGCAGCAGCTTCACAAGATGAAGTTTTGCGGCAATGGCAGGGATTGGGATATTATTCCCGGGCGCGTAATCTTCACGAAGCTGTTTGTGAAGTGCAATCTCAATATAAAGGGATTGTTCCTGATAATAAAGCGGATATTCTGAAACTTAAAGGAATAGGTGAATATACGGCAGGAGCTATACTGAGCATTGCATATGGAAAACCGGAGGCGGCTGTAGATGGCAATGTGCTGCGCATCTTTTCCCGTTTATATGATATTGAGGAAAATATTCTTTCTGCAGCGGTAAAAAAGAAAATAACCGGCATGGTTCAAGAACAGCTCCCACCGGATACACCGGGGGATTTTAATGAAGCGTTAATGGACTTGGGTGCGTCTATTTGTATTCCTAAGCATCCGCGTTGTCAAGTTTGTCCGCTCATATCTTTTTGTTTGGCAAAAGCGAAAGGAACGGAAGAACATATCCCCATACGAAGGGTGAAAAAAAATATTCCAATTGAAGAAATTCTCGCAGTCGTCATTGAACAGAATGATTCCTGGCTGCTTCATCGCCGTCCGGATGCTGGGTTATTGGCATCTATGTGGGAATTTCCTAATGTTGAAGGAAAAGGGGAGGAAGGCCGCCGTAAACTTCAAGATGTATTGGCTGACGTAGGCTGCCGGATTGATTTTGAGGACACACCGCAAGGTACACTGCGCCATGTCTTTTCTCATAAAATATGGCACATGACGGTCTTGAAAGGACATCTAGTTTCAGGAAATCTTAATACAAAGGAGGAATGGCAGTGGTTGCCGAAGGATCGCTATACGGAAATACCGTGGGCTGGTCCGCACGGTAAAATTACTGCTTGGCAATAGATGAAGGGTCAATTTTTTATTACATTCATGATAGGTATGTCCTGCATAGCTGTATGTTCTGTCTTGTTGTGGCAGTATATACGTCGGCAAAACAATAAAGCTGGAACTTTATTCGGCGTGACAGCTGTCAGTATGGTGGCTATTGGAGAGCTTTGGCTATATGGTGCGGATTATATTACGATTTCAACATCTTCATGGTTTTCGCCTCTTTTTTATGGTGCCATGGCGTCTTTAAGCTGGTTATTTATGTTTCTTTTGGCGTTTCCCGTGCTGCTGGCGGGAGCTGTAGGTTGCTTTATATACCGTCTGTTTCATACCGACGGACATCCATGTAAAGCATCCAATCGTGTTTCTAAGGGCATGAGCCGCCGTACTTTTCTTAAAGGAATGGCTGCTGCCATTCCTGTTCTTGCTTTGGGGACATCGACGATAGGAATCTTTGATGGAGAACAACATCTTGCTACGACGGTACATAAACTGCGGTATCCTAATTTGCCTAATAGTCTTGCAGGGTATCGCATCGGACAAATATCAGACAGTCATATGGGGCTTTTTTTCAGTCCGCAGCGGCTGCAGGAAGCTATAGAGGTTTTAGTGAAAGAAAAAGTGGACCGTGTAGTTTTAACTGGGGATCTTATTGACGAATTGACCTTATTGCCCCAATGTCAGACCATTTTGCGGGACGCTTGCAGAAAATTTCCCGATGGTATCGATTTTTGTTATGGTAATCATGAATATTATCGTGGTATAGAACGTATCACGGATATGCTGAAAAAAACGGGAGTGCGAATTCTCCGCAACAGTAATTATAAAGCTGCTGAAAATTTTTACATTGCTGGAACAGATTATTCATTTGCTCAGGGAGAGGAAAATTTTGCACGGCAGCGTGAAGAATACGTACAAAAGTCTTTGCAAGGTATTCCGGAAAATTCCTTTGTTGTCATGTTGGCACATCATTCGGCCTTTATTGATGAAGGCTTTCGGCATCATGTAAATTTGACTCTTTGCGGACATACGCATGGCGCTCAATTTGCGCCTATTGGACCATTAGTTCAAATGATAGCGTTTAAATATCTGCGCGGCTTATTTCAGTCAGGTGATGCATGCTATGGATATGTCAACAGGGGAACGGGACACTGGCTGCCATTGCGCATAGCCTGCAGCCGGGAAGTGAGCATATTTGAGCTGAATCGGTAAAAACATTTTTATATAAGCACTGTACATTGTATACAAATTTGTAATACTACTTTGTAAGTTTTTTTGAAATTGCTGTTTTTTCGCCATTTTTATATACTTATGATGACTTTAAATTATACATGAAATTCTTTAAAGTTTTAAGTTTGTTCAAAAAGTGGTATGATAGAAATAGAAAAAATAAACAAGCAGTGTGTATTTCAAATTTTATATGAGGTGATAATAATGGCAACCTATGATCCGTATCAAAATATGCTTAATGTTCTAGACGAAGCGGCGGCTGTACTTAAGCTGCATAAGGATGAATATGCTTTTGTACGGTATCCCGAACGGGAAATGACAGTAAGCCTGCCAATTCGTATGGATGATGGACATATCCAGGTTTTTGAAGGATATCGTGTACAGCATAGTTCCGTTCGCGGTCCGGCTAAGGGGGGGATACGGTATCATCCCTGTTCCAATGTCAATGAAACAAAGGCACTTGCTGGATGGATGACGATTAAATGTGCTGTTGCCGATATTCCTTATGGCGGGGCTAAAGGCGGGATACAAGTCAATCCGCAGCTTTTAAGCAATCGTGAATTGGAACGGCTTACCCGCGAATACATATATCGAATATCCCCGATTATCGGAGAAGATACAGATGTTCCTGCGCCCGATGTAGGTACGAATGCGCAGATCATGGCATGGATAGTGGATGAATATAGTAAACTCAAAGGGAAATATACACCCGGTGTGGTCACAGGCAAGCCCATTGAAATAGGTGGGTCTCTGGGACGGAATGAAGCTACCGGGCGAGGAATTATGTATACCTTGATGAGTTATTTGGAAACGGCAGGTAAGAATCCTTGTGATATTACTATGGCTGCCCAGGGGTTCGGCAATGTGGGCAGCGTGGGTTGTCTGCTTATGAAACGGGCCGGTGTTAAAATTGTGGCAATCGGAGATGTAGGACGCTCTCTGTATAATCCCAATGGAATAGATATTGAAAAGGCCTATGTGTATGCCAATTCACACGGACGTACTTTAAATGGGTATCAAGAAGAAGGCATGAAAGTCATTCCTAAGGAGGATGTATTGCATCTGGATGTGGATGTTCTTTTTATGGCGGCTATGGAAAATCAATTAAATGATAAAACGATGAAGGATGTAAAGGCTAAAATTATTCTTGAAGGTGCTAACGGACCGACAACAACAGAGGCTGATGCCTATTTCTATAAAAAGGGGATAGAAATCCTTCCTGATGTCATGACAAATGCCGGAGGTGTAGTGGGATCCTATTATGAATGGGTACAAAATCGCACAGGATTTTATTGGACAGAAGAGGACTATAATAAAAAACTTCATGACAATATGAAAAAAACATTTCAAACAGTATGGCGGATTAAGGGGAAATATCATGTCCCCGCTCGGCTGGCATGCTATATTATAGCCTTGAATCGAATTGTAAAAGCGCAAAACTATCGTGGCTTTTTGGGATAAACGGATGATATCCAGATATGAAAAACGCCGATTTTATAAATTTTTTATAAGATCGGCGTTTTAATATATAAGAATGATATTGCTGGAATATTATTTCCAAGGATGAGTCTATTTTTTTAAATGTTTTTCTTCAATGAAATCGGAAACCATATCTGCTGCGGTTGCTGTGATTTTAATACATTGTTTTCGATATTCCGGAGTCCCGAAACTGAGTTTGTTTAATGCCCGGCAGCAGGTGGTTCCAAAATGCTTTTTGAAACGATCATGAAATTCATGTGTGTACTGATACATTTCCGGTAAGGGTTTTTCAGCAGGATCCAGACGTCCCACTAAAGATCCGATTACCAGACAAGCACCGCTCAATGCTCCGCAAACACAGCCGGAACGACCTATGCCGCCGCCCATAACCGAAGCCATACGAATGGACTCATCGGGTAAGTGCAGATTCATACTGTCATTACACGCTTTAATAACCGATTCGACGCAATTATTTCCCTGCGTGTGGTATTGTTCAGCCAATTCATATTCTTTCTTCATTTTTATGCCTCCTAAATAGATTTTATGTAATACTGTAAATATTGATAGAAACAGGAAAATATGCCATATTCAAGTAGTTATGGAGTTACTGTTTACCGCCAATCTCATTTTTCATATATTTTTTAAGCGCCTTAGAAATTTCTGCTTGGATTTGATCCATTAATTCATATCGCCTGCGGTGATTTGCTCTTTTTGAAGGTTTCATTTCACTCATTTCCTTGCGATATTCCACTATCGGGATGTCGTAGAAGCGACTGTCTTGGCAATCCGCAGTGCCTCCGGCTTCTTGCCAAAAACGATCTAAGTCCACCTTAAGCTTGCGATCTAAACGAATATGGTTCATGGCGTAATACCCCTTATTTGTAACAGCGGTTATCTTTTTTGCATTCAGTGTGACAGCCAGACAGCGAAGGCACCATAACATAAGATTTTTGGGACGATAACCGAAATATTTTTTTGTTAACTTTTTAATAAAATCAGACCCGCCGACCATACCTTGCAATGCTCCAATATGAATAGTCAAATCAGTATCGCCGAAGAAAAACATCAATTGATATACCCTGGTTCCGGCATCCCAGCCTGTATGTTTTTCATCTTCACTGCCATATACCAGTTCGATGGATAAACATCCTTCTTTTTGCTGGCCATCTGTGAAATTTAAATATAATATAAATGGTTTTTCATCTATTTCATCACGCCATAACGGAACTCGTTCACCATGTACGTAGATTCGTTCCATCAAATCAAATTCAAATAATTGTTCCATCCAGCAGATATGTTGTTGTACGATTTTTGCTCGCTCTAGGCAAGTAGAATTTTTATAAAATATTTTTCGTACGGCCTGATCGACAAGCCATGGACAATGCTCCATAATAAGGGTACGTTTTGGATCAGATAAAAAGAAAGTTAGATGTTGTTCCATGACATGACGATTTATAAAAGCACGTGCCAAAAAAGAATAATACCGTTTATTATCACGCCAATCTTCACATTTATATACATCATGGCCTATTTGCTTTAATAATTGCCAATCCATTTGATCACTCCGCGTCATTAAAATTTTTAAAATAAAATTGGTTCATGTTATTTGTTCCGTCTTACATATTACAGTATCTATCTTTAATATACAATAATAAAATAGCAGTTGGTATGTTATTTTTGCCAATCATCATCGTCGGTTAATTTTACTTTTCCTCCTTCAGTTACTAATGTATCTCGTGTATATTTGTAAGTATTACTGGCTAAACTGTTTGTGGCATCATAGTGATTAGATGTAATGTTTAAAATACCACAAACCAATTCATATATTAAATCATTTGTAAAATATGAATTTTCATGACGGCGCAGTGTGGCATACGTTTGAGGATATAATTGACGGTAACTTTTGGAAAGATATAAAAACATGGGAATATGATGGGCAACAAAAGTAGAACGGTCAGGATTTCTAACTTTAAGAGGATCTGCACCATGGTCGGAGAAATATAACATGGCTTGAAGATTTAAATTCTGTTTTCCGTAATCATAAATTTGTTGTAACAACCAGTCAGTATAAGCAATAGAATTTTCATAATTTATGACAAAATTAAATTTACCAGGTTCACCCCAACGCGTAAACTGGGAAGGATAACGATTTATATAATTATCATGACTACCCATGATATGGATAACAATAAAGTTGTTTTGATTGGGGTTGACTTGTTTCAGATACGGAAGTAGATCGCCATCATACCGTTGATGGTCACTGTTTGCTAGTTCATCTTCAATCCAAGTCGAATGATCTGCTGTTTTTGCTACTAGGGTAATTGGTGTATCTGCACTGCTGATAGTTCCTTGGTTACTAAACCAGTACGTATGATAACCTGCTTTCTTTGCAATATCTATAACAGTGATAGCTTTATTGAAATCTATATTGTTATATTGATTTTTTTCAGTTAAAGCTCGTTCTAAAGAGGCGACTGTTTGAATAAAAGTAGTATATGTATGACGAAAAAGAATAAAATCAGATTTTTTGGACATAGTACGCATCCATGGGGTTGTATCATGAGTTGTTTGATGATAAGCACTCATATAATCGCTTGAGGCCGATTCCCCTATGATCATAATAATTGTACTTGGTTGGGAGAAAAAAATTTGTGGAGGTATAACGGAAAGATTTTGGACTTGTTGTTCATGAAAAGTATTGAATAGCTGAGCATTAGCATAATACTCTTGAGCATTATGCAAAACATCCATAGCACCTGTTTCTTTAAATATATTACTGCTGTATATTCCAGAAGAAAGAAACAATATTGATGTGATTATTTTGATTTTTTTGGAGACTGAAGAATTTGAAAAAGATACTTTATTGCAAAATAAAAAGGTAGCAAAAATTAAAATCAACAAAAAAATAATGCTAATTATTCCTGTGTATCCTAATGTTTGCATAAGATATTCATGGGCTTCGGCCGTATTAGTTTGTAGTAATGCCATACAAGCATTTTCCGTAATTGGATTTTGATACATATAATAATACAGAATTTGGATTATAGGGAGTATTACTAGTAACGTTTGTATAGTAGCCATAACGCTTGTTGATAACTTTTGTTGTTTTACTGTGTGAGACCCATAATTTAACAATAAGTGCAAGCAAATTATGAATACAAAAATGTAAGCGGCAAAAGAAATGTCAAAATGATTATCAATAAAATTTGTACTTTTATGGAAGGTTAACCAATAACTTAAAGGATAAACAATAGCCCAAGAAAGTGAAATTATAGCATAAGGACACAGGTTAAACCATGAAAAACCAGATTTTTTCCATAAAACGATACTTATTCCTATGAGGATAGCATTAGGAATGTAACGGCGTAATTGAAGATATATGGTCTTATCGGGAAGTCCGGAACTCATTAATAGATAAAATCCATACATGAATATATAACTTATGATACAACTTATAGCAAAAATCGGTATACTTTTTTTATATTGCATGTTTTAAACTCCTGTTTATATGATATGATAATTGTATACTAAATAACGGTGAAGAGCAAACTTGCAAGAGTGAATTAACTTTTTGGTATCCGTATCACTATCAAATGCCAGTGTTGATTATTAATATACAAATATATTATTTGGTGATATTATTAAATAGATATTAATTGAAAGGGAATTATTATGACAAAATTATCGGTTTTAATACTTGCAAAAAATGAGCAACACCATATAAAAGATTGCATTAACAGCGTTACTTTTGCAGATGAAATTTTGGTCATTGATGATTTTAGTACAGATAATACGAAAATCATGTCAGAGCAATTGGGTGCGCGAGTTATACAGCGAGCTATGAACGGAGATTGGGGTGGTCAGCAAACATTTGCTATTCAGCAAGCCTCATATGAATGGATATTATTTTTAGATGCGGATGAACGGATTTCTCCAGCATTGGGAGTAGAAATTATAGAGGCTATCCATAAAAATAAACCACTAGCTTATCTTATACAACGGGAAAATAAATTTCATTTTAATCACGCCACTCACGGTGTTTTGCGTCCTGATTGGGTTTGTCGTTTGATGCCTGCTAAAGAAAGCTATGTGGAAGGATACGTTCATCCGACGATTATTACACCATACCCGACGCAGAAGATGACACATTTGATGTATCACTATACATATGATAACTGGAACCAGTATTTTAATAAGTTAAATAACTATACATATTTGGCGGCTGAAAAATACAGAAAAGAAGGGAAACACTGTTCCTTTTTTACGGATATCATATTGCGTCCCATGTGGGCGTTTGTTAAAGTGTATTTTTTAAATTTAGGTTTTTTGGATGGTAAAATGGGATTTGTTTTATCTGCAAATCACTATTTTTATACTATGACAAAATATGTTAAACTATATTATCTATATAAATCTAACGGTAAACTATAATGGAGGATATCATATGCGCATTGCTATATTGGAAACTATTGTTATGCCGGCCGGTCATGAAGTGGAATTTGATCGAATATTAGTAGATGAGTTAAAAAGGCAGGGACATAGACCCTGCTTTTTTGTTCCAGAGAAATTTCCTTTCAAAGTAAACTACAAGACTGAAGTGGAATATTTAGCAGGTGGAGATGTTGTTACCTATGCGGGGGCCGGTAAACTAAAAAAAATGTTGTTATCAATTCGTCGGGAGAAACGACGAATTGCTTGGTTTGATTCTGCATATGCTAAAGCGTGTGCGGGAATATGTGATGCTATTATTATTCCAACGGCTACATATCGGTATTTGAGAACTTTGCGTAATAGTAAACTTAAAAATACTCCTGTGCCAATATATTTCATTTTTCATGGCATCAATCCTCATGAACAACCTAAATTTGAAAAACAAGCTCGTTTGTGTGAAATGTATGAAAAAATTCATTTGAAAATCATTACGTTACGTAATGATTTTCAAAATAGTGGATTAACGAATATAGATTTAATAGCTCCTCCTGTATTTAAGCCGCAAGATTTACCCATAAAAAAAAATATGGCCTTCACACTGCCTATTACCATTGGATTTTTTGGTCAGTTCCGTAAAGAAAAGAATCTAGACTTTTTTTTACAGGCCTTTACACAAGCACATTTTTCTGTTCCGGTAAAATTGATTGTACAAGGTGCCACAGCTAAACCGGAAGATGGAGAACTTTTTGATGCTCTTGCTAAAGAGTATAAACACTATAAAAATATTACTTTTTTGCATAAAAATTTAATTGGTATAGAATGGGAAAAAGCTTTGTTAAATGTTGATGCTATTATGGTTCCATATGCCGCGGAACGTTATCGATATCATTGGGGTGCTATGCTATTTACGGCAATAGGATTTTATAAACCTATCCTTTCTTCACCGGAATTAAATCCCGAAGTATTGAAAAAATATAAGATTGGTATGGCTGTTGATACAAGTTCTGTTAAAAATTTTGCGCGGCAGTTAGAAATATTTATAGATGATTTGGTTCAAAATCCAGATGGTTATAAAATAAATTTTGATGCAGCTAATGCAGAATATAGCCATGAAGCCTTAATACATAATATATTGAGATGATGTTAGGAGAGATTTTTAATGAACATTATGTTAACTAATTTTACCAAAATGGTACATGATAGTGGCGGCTTGGCTAAAGTTACTTGTAATTTTGCTAATGAAATGTATTTACGAGGGCATGATGTTACACTTGTTTATAGTGATGTTCAAGAAGGCGATTTTTTTTATAGTTTGGATGCGAATATTAAAAGATATGATCTCCGTCATTTTCGCGGTGAAATTATCCGGTATCCATTGTACTTAAAAATAAAACGGGAAATGCTGAGAATGGTTAGTCCACGGAAAGCTCGTACCATTAATAATGATTTTGCAGAACAATATTTAATTAGGAATGTTAATATCCTACTACAAGAATTACAACCTAATATTATTATATCTTTCCAACCAGCAGCCAGTAAAATTCTATTATGTGATTTACAGACAAAAATACCAGTTGTTACCATGTCTCACGGAGACCCCGAAGATTATTTCCATATATATCCTAAAAAAGAAATACCGGCATTGGAAAAAAGCAAAGTTTGTCAAGTATTATTGCCATCTTTTGCACAGCATCTAAAACGTCATT
>JALCNL010000051.1 GCA_022649055.1 Megasphaera sp. | reverse complement strand
TGCTGTTCATGAGAGGACTCCCTTTCTGTTATGGTTTTGCGTAGTAACTTAAGCATAACACAAAAAGGTGTTCTCTCTTTTCTGTTTTTGTAACATATCTATGGTAAACCTACAAGTATAGAGACTTTCTGTATCGGCAAATAGGAAAAAATGTATAAATAACATGTAAAAGATAAAAAGAAATTTAAAATTGAATTTATTTATTTTTGCAATAAACGTTTTACAAAAAGCATATATGTATTGACATTCAATACAAAACCTGTATAATTGTCCTCAACAATACATTTCCCCAAATGGTAATGACGGAAAAAAGTAGAGTTGCAAATATCTTCGCAGAGAGCCGATGTGTGGTGTAAATCGGCAGGTGTTGTAACTTGAAGTTCTTTCCTGAACCGCAAGGCTGAAGTAAGTAGGCCGAGCCGGCGTAGCTGTCGTTAACAAGCCATGAGTTGATCTGATTCGAGATTATTAGGGTGGTACCGCGGATATATCCGTCCCTTAGGTATCACCTTTTTTTATTTGTCTCTGTCATTGTTTGATGCTATCAGATTATTAGGGTGGTACCGCGAGCTAAATCGTCCCTTTCAGGGGCGATTTTTTTTATATCGGATATTGCTTGAGGGGGAGTATTGATTATATCCACAACAGGAGGGAAAAAAGTATGAATAGTTCGGCGATTATTGTAGGTGTATATATTTGTGTGATATTTTTGATTAGCTGGTATGCAAAAAGACGTGCTGCCGGAAAGACCGAAAATTATATCTTAGCAGGTCGAAAATTAACAACTCCCCTTATTATGGTGTCAATTGTAGGACTTGCCGTCGGTGGTGCATCTACAATTGGCGTCGCAGAACAAGCCTATAAGGCGGGCATTTCTGCCGGATGGTATACTTCTGCCTGGGGCATAGGTGCCATCGTAATGGGACTTACTGTTGCTAAAAAGTATCGCCGCCTCAATATTACTACTATACCGGAAATGTTAGAACGTTACTATGATACAAAAGGAATGGCTGCGGGTATTTTTTGCCAGATATTAGTCCAGCTGGTCATTATGAGTATGCAATATGTTGCAGGCGGGACTATTTTAGCAGCGCTTATGCCGGAACTTTTTACTCCTTTTACGGGCATGCTTATGAGTGCTATCGTCTTTATTGGCGTGACGCTTATTGGTGGAATGTGGTCGGCTAGTATTTCTAATTTATTGAATGTGACATTGAAGTATGCGGGAATCATTATGGCGGCATTTATTGCTGTTCGCATGGCAGGTGGTATGGAACAAATTCAAGTGCAACTGCCGGAAGCGCATGGACTTGATCTTGTTGCGGGAGTAGGTCCGATGACTATTATTACCTGGATTGTTGTTCTCGTCACCGTGAATATCTCATTGCAAAGCATTATTCAAATTTCTCTCGGGGCAAAAAATGTTCATATTGCTCGCAAAGGGTTTATTATAGGTGGATTAATCATGCTTCCCATTGGTTTTGTCAGTGCTTTGCTGGGGGTTATCGCTGCGGAAATGTATCCCCATATATCGGCTACCCTGGCCTTGCCTAAGATGATCATGTCTTTGAATCCATGGCTGGCAGGTATTACACTGGCAGCTCTTTGGGCCGCTGATGTAAGCTGTGCCTGTAATTTGCTTTTGAGTTCAGCAACACTTTATTCACATGATATTCATAAGCGATTCATTAATAAGAATATGTCAGAAAAATCATATATGCGTGTTACTCGTGCTTCTGTTTTTTTCTTTGGCCTGCTTACTCTTGGTTTTGCTATTACTATCAGCGGCATCATTTCTACGCTCATGGCTGGACTTAGCCTAATGGCTGCATTCAGTGTCATTGTGCTTATGACGCTCTATGCACCAAAATTATGTAGTCGTGAAAGTGCTTTTTATACTATTATCGCGTCTATTATTGTATTAATTGCATGGATGATGTTTCCTTCCGTACGAATTCTGCCACATGTTATTTATATGGAATGGATTGTTTGCGGGGGTGTCTTTTTAGGTACGAGTGCGTTAGTGCGTAATCCGATTAAAGAAGATGAAAATTTGCGTTTTGCTAAAGAAGATGTGATGGATACGGTGTCGGCAAATCATTAATGAAAGTAAAGATATCTGGAAAACTAAAAATAACAACCTCTATTAAATTAAAAAAGTTTAGTAGAGATTGTTATTTTTATAAAAATTAATGTATCTCATGCATATAGATCAGTTATAATGAAAAAATTAATTTAAAAATACATAGTATACACTATTTTATCGTCCTGTAAGGTGTGCAACGTTATGATAAAATATTGTATTATATTTTACAAAGTGGTATCATAAAACATATATAGCATTGAATCGGACAACTGAAAAAGGATGTGAGAATATGAAAAAAATTCCATTGGCATGGGCGATGGTGTTGACTGTGTGTATGACTTCCTTTGTATTTGCTACTCCGCAAACACAGTGGAATCAAGGAGAAGCACAGATTGACCTTGGGACATGGAATGTAAAAGCAAAAAGCGGCGGAGAATCTTCCAGCAGTAAATGGAATGTGAACGGCGGAGTGATGTATGGACTAAACAATCAATGGGCAGTACAATACGAGTATTGGGGTTTAAAAACAAAAAATGATTGGACAACAGGTAATTCGCAGGAAATAAATGCAGTGTATTCGTTAAATAAGAATTTTGCTTTTTATGGAGGCTGGAACCGTATTAAAAATTCAACAAATGTTACTAGTGAATATAATGTTACAAACAATGTGCTTCAAGTAGGGGTTGTTGCTAAAGCGCCTATAGGTAATAATTTTGATATGTATGCCAAGGGAGAATTAGGAACAAAAAAGACATCCTTATGGGAAACTGGAGTTGGGTACGCAGTATCTAAAGATTTGGACGTCAATGTGGGATACCGCCATCTTAACACGGAAGTTAACAGTGACAATAATATTACTTACAAAGGATTTATTGCGAATGTGTCATACCGTTTTGGCGGTGGTTCAACAGCAAAGAAGTAGAAGGTGGGTATGCTTTATTTGACATGTATGATAGGGGAATATGCATTTTCAAGGTCTGCTATATATACTGGATCGCGACAAAATTGTTGCATTTTCTGGGTATGTAGCAGACCTTTGTCGTTTGTTGGATACTAGAATTTGATTCGTGATGTATACTGCGAAAATAATATATTTTATGGAAAGGTGAACAAACAGACTTATATGGATAAAAAATATTTCCGTATACTGGCGGATGGTATAATGAGTAATATTATATATATTTATATCAATAGCATTATCGTCATGTTTTGTACATGGTACGTATTTATTTCACAACCTGATAATATTTATGTTACAATAAGCTGTACATTTGAGAGAGGAGAATGTAGATGAGTTGGCGTATTGAACAAAAATTAGCGGAACGCCTTGCCGAGGAAAATGGATATTATAAATTCCCTTTTGGTTCTCGTCATACGATGGCGATTTGCTACCCCAATACGTATGAAGTAGGGATGAGTAATTTAGGAATGCAAATTATTTATCGTGAAGTTAATTGTCATGAAGGGTGGCAGTGTGAACGTGCATTTGTTCCAGATAAAGAGTTGGCTGCATGGTATGAAAAAGATCATACGCCATTGCTTACTATCGAAAATCAGCGGCCTCTTTGTGATTTTGAACTTATTGGATTATCCGTGAATTTTGAGATGGATTATTTTAATGTTCCTTATTTACTTACGCAGGGGCGGATTTCTCCTCTGGCAGCGGAACGGACGGAAAAAGATCCGCTGATTATTATGGGAGGACCGGTGGCTTTTTTTAATCCAGAGCCTTTAACTCCTTTTGTCGATGTTTGTATTGTTGGTGAAGGGGAAAAGGTAATTCATGATTTACTTAAAACATATACATTAATTCAAGAACAAGGAGGTACGCGTCAGGATGTATTAGATGCATTGGCCGATGTTCCCGGACTCTATGTACCCTCTTTATATATACATGAATATGATAAGGAAGGCAATCTTTGCCGTATTATACCACAGAAAGGAGCTCCAGCCAGCGTTGCGCGGCAGTGGGAAGAATTAACAGAACCCGGAGAAACTGTTGTAACAACACCGCATACTGAGTTTGGGGCGATGTATCTTATTGAAATTGCGCGTGGCTGTGGTCGTCATTGTCGTTTCTGCATGGCTGGATATTGTTATCGTCGACCGCGGGTGCGGCCATTGTCATATGTAAAAGAAGCTGTTCTGCGTGGTAAAGCTTTAGGGAAAAAAATTGGTCTTATGGGGGCTGCCATTTCTGATTATCCCCAGATTGATGAACTTGTATCGTTTATCCGGTCAGAAGGCCTTTCTTTTTCATGTGCATCATTACGTGCTGATTCTATTACGCCTGCTATTGTAAAAGGTCTTGCCGAAAGCGGACAGAGAACCATTACCTTGGCTCCGGAAGCGGGCAGTAAACGCATGCGGGATGTCATCAATAAAGGGATTACCGATGAAGATTTATTTCGATCTATTGATTTGGCAACAGCAGCAGGTATTATGCATGTGCGATTATATATTATGATAGGCCTTCCTTGGGAGGAAGATGAAGATATAGAGGCTATTGTTGATATGACGCAAAAGGTTAAAGATCATATGAAACGTATTGGTAATACAGGAAAAATAACACTTAGTATCAATCCTTTTATTCCCAAACCGTGTACACCGTTTCAATGGATGCCAATGGCCAGTAAGAAAGTTGTTGAGCATCGGTTGGATATTATTAAAAAAGCGTTTCACCGGCAGCGGCAGATAGAACTGTTGATTGAGCCATTGCGGCAATGTTATATACAAGGGGTACTTTCTCGCGGAGATCGCCGTGTAGGTGAAGTAGTGGCGTTAGCCAGCCGTTACGGGGGAGTGAAAGGATGGAAGCGGGCTGTTAAAGAATATGGACTTGATGTGAAGAAATACTTATATGCGCCACGACCTCTTAAGGCAGTGTTACCTTGGCAGGTACTTGATATGGGACTTGCTCCTAACTATTTAATATATGAGTTGGGACGGGCACGGAAAGGTGAATTTACTAAACCTTGCTGGGAAGGGTGTCAGCGTTGTCATGTTTGCGGAGGTATTAATGAGTACTAAATGGATTTCACACACAAATGGAATATGCTGGGAAGAAAGTGCGCTTATGAATGCTGCTGGTTTTTGTCACGGAGTGACTGGACGTTCCGGGGGAGTGAGTATGAATGGATACGGTTCTTTGAATTTAGCATTGCATGTTGGTGATAATGCCGGCTATGTACGAGAAAATCGCCGCCGTCTTTGTAAAACGGCAGGCTTTAGCCTCTCGCGCTTGACAACATCACAGCAGACCCATGGAGATAATATTGTTGCAGTAGGTTTGACTGAAGCGGGCTGCGGTTCCGCCTCATATGAGGAAGCACTGCCTCATACGGATGCTTTAATGACTAATTGTACAGGGATACCGCTTGCGCTGTTTGTTGCTGACTGTGTTCCGGTTATTTTGTATGACCCGGTACATAAAGCGTGTGCGGTTATTCATGATGGATGGCGCGGTACAACTGCCAAGCTTGCTGCTAAGACTGTATTTGCTATGCGTATTGCCTATGGCACTCGGTCTTCTGATATGCTGGCCTATATTGGGCCCTCTATTTCATGGAACCATTTTGAAGTGGGACATGCGACGGAGCAAATATTTAATTCTATGGGAGCTGTTTTTTCTTCGTGTATTATTCGGAAAGATACAAAATGTTTTATTGATTTGTGGGCAGCCAATAAAATTATGCTGGAAGAAGCAGGAATTTGTCCTGAACATATAGACGTAACGGAAAATTGCGTGTATGATAATGAGGATAAATTTTTCTCGTATCGCCGTGATCAGGGAATAACTGGAAGAATGGCGGCATTTGCTAAGTTATGATAAAATGTAGATGTTAATTTGGGGAAATTTTGTCTAATAATTATACTTTTCACTATATATAATAGAATAAATATAATGGATGTAGTATAATTAAATCAATTAGTGTACAAGACGGAGGGGATATTTTTTGATCAAAGAAAATGTAGCGGTTATAGAAAAACAGATTGCTGATGCCGCTGCCCGTGCCGGAAGAACAGATAAAATTATTTTAGTAGCTGTTACTAAAAATCATCCGCTGGAAAATGTAGAAGAAGCAGCGGCTTGCGGAATAACTGATGTAGGAGAAAACCGGGTTCAGGAAGCTATGGAAAAAATAGAACATTTTCATGGCTGTTTAAAGTGGCATTTGATTGGACATTTACAAACTAATAAAGCCAAACATGCTGTAGAACATTTTGACTTGATTCATTCTGTGGATTCTGAACACCTATTGAAGGCTGTTGATAAGGCGGCCGAAAATTTAGGGAAAGTACAGAATATTCTGTTGCAGGTTAATGTGGCTGGAGAAGAAAGTAAATTTGGTATGGAAGTAGATGCTTTTCCAAAAATAATAGAAGTGGCTAAAGGACTGTCTCATGTGCGTGTTCAAGGGTTGATGTGCATTGCTCCTAATTATGAAAATGTAGAAGATGTACGTCCTGTATTTCGTATAGCACGGGCATTATATCAACATATGCAAACGAAGTTTCCTGCTGGGCAGATTCAATATTTATCAATGGGCATGACCCATGATTTCGAAATAGCAATCGAAGAAGGCGCCAATATGGTCCGTGTAGGAACGGCAATATTTGGACCGCGCAATTACTAAGGAGGACATGACATGGGAGTAAAAAATTTTTGGAACAAATTAGTGGGTACTGTAGGCGGAGTCAATGAAGATGACGATGAATTTGAAACAGATGAAGCAGGATATGAAGATGAAGTGCCGTCGCGGCAGGTGGCGCAACCATATCGTTCGTCTTCTTCTCTTAGCTCGGCGCAGCAGGATAAACCGCTGAAAATGATGATTGTCGAACCGGAAACGTTTGATGATGCGCAAGATATTGCCGATTACTTGCGTGATCGCAAACCGGTAGTTATTAATTTTGAAGCAACAGAACCGGATATTACGAAACGTGTTGTTGATTTTGTAAGTGGGGCGACATATGCTGTAGATGGCAACATACAAAAAGTTGGGAAAGATATTTTCCTTTGTGTTCCCAGCAATGTAAGCGTTGACCGCGGCAAACATGAGTACGATGATTTTGCATCAGCATTAACTTGGAAAAATCAAGACGGACAATAATCCGGCAAAGAGGGTTTTGCGTGAAGAATAGAGATAAAGTTATTAGATATTATAAAGGCAGCGATAATGGCGAATTAGCAGCACGGCTGATTGATTTGGCAGATGCAGCTGCAGGAAAGGGCCGTCCATACGTTGTAAGTGAATTTGTCTCTCCGGGAGAGGTTCAAATAGCAGAAACGATTCAAGCGCATATGGCATCTTTAACCGTACGAGCTTATGGTGGGTATCAAGGGGCGGAACGGGTAAAAATTGCATTTATCCGTGATGATTATGATGGCTCCATTGATTATGAAATAGCGGCATGCCGGATTACGTGGGATGTGCGGTATCGGTTGTTGGGACATCGAGATATTCTGGGGGCCCTTATGAGTTTAGGTATTGACCGGAAGTACTTTGGGGATATCCTTATGCAGGAAGATAATGCGATTTTATTGGTAGATACTCATCTGGTGCCGTATTTAAAACAAAATTTTGATAAGATTGCGATGGTTTCTGTCCGTGTTGAAGAAACATTGCTTGAAGAAATTGTACCTAAAGAAGAAAAAATTAAAGAAATAAAGACAACGGTTGCTTCTATGCGATTAGATGCGATTGTTTCTTCCGGATTTGGTATTTCTCGGACTAAAGCTGCAGAGGCAATTAATGGAGATCGGATTCAAGTCAACTGGCAATCGGCCAAGGGCCCGGCACAGACAGTTCGGGAAGGCGATGTTATCTCCTTGCGCGGACGAGGACGGATGGAAGTTACGGCGGTAACCGGCCAGTCTCGCAAGGGACGTACAGGAGTTTTGTTGAAACGCTATATGTAATGATGTATAATGTGCATGTATTTCATAATTACTTAGGAGGAAATCATACAATGCTCACACCAATGGATATTCATAATAAAGAATTTAAACGCGGTTTTCGTGGATACAGTGAAGAAGATGTAGATGCTTTCATGGATGATTTAGCAGGTGACTATGAAAAAGTCTATCGTGAATACTGTGAGTTAAAAGAACGCAGTGAAAAACTGCAAGATAAATTGTCTCAATATGAAAAAATGGAATCTACGATGAACAGTACATTGATGTTGGCTCAGCAAACTGCTGAAAATGTAAAGGTATCTGCTCGAAAAGAAGCTGATTTGATTTTACAGGAAGCAGAAAATAAGAAAAAACAAATGTTGGATGAAACTACATTTAATGTTCAGACAACGCAGAAGGATATGGACAAAATGAAAACGCAGGTTAATGCATTCCGGGCTAAAGTCAGGTCGATTCTTACCAGCCAGCTGCGGTTGTTGGATGATATGGTTCTTGAAGAAGAGGAAGTCCGGACAGAAACCGCTTCCAAGGAACCGGTTGTTGAAGAAAAAAAATGATTCCAACATATGCTCTCTTTCCGGTATGACAGAGGTTAAACCTGAGAGGGAGTATATTTTTTTAGGAGGAATAAGATGAAACGAAAGCTCGTGATTTTGGTCAGTTTAATGATGATGATGGCGGGATCAGTTATGGCATATAATCCATATGCACCCAACCCTTTTGATACGATGGAACGAACAAGCTGGGAATATAAAGCGGTTTATGATTTGACAAAAGCAGGGTTGACGGGTTCAGATATGAGCAAATTTTCTCCGGCATATTCATTGACCCGATATGAAATGGTACAAATGGTAGCTGCCGCTATTCAAAATCGCCAGAAAGCGACGGTTGGACAAAAAGAAGAGATTGACAAATTGCAGGATTCCTTTTCAGAAGAGTTATCATATGTAAATGGAGAGAATAGTACAGCGGCTCACAATACACCGCCGGCAGGACAGCTTTTTGACTGGAGACAGGGGATAAAAACAAAATGAATGAAATAAAAATGGTGGCCATTGATTTGGATGATACGTTACTTCGCGATGATATTACCGTATCTGATCATACGGTCCATACGATAGGGTTGGCGCGTAAAAAAGATGTTGCCGTTGTTATTGCTACAGGACGTATGTTTTCTACCGCTCAGCCTTACGGAAAACAGTTAAAATTAGGCGATATACCCATGATGCTTTATTCAGGGGCATTAATTCAGACTGTAGATACGGGAACAATTTTATATCATTGTCCGATTGATTCGCAAGATGCAAATACACTTTTGCTGTTAGCCAAAGAAAAACAATGGTTCTTGCAGACATATATTAACGACGTAGTTCGAGTTCCTTACTATAACCATTATATTGAAAATTATGAAAATATTACAGGAACAAAAGCTCTCATAGCAGGGGAAAGCTTTTATCATCCAGAAGGAAGTCCTTCTAAAATGTTGGTTCATGGTACGCAACATGAATTGGATCAAATAAAAGAAGAAATAGAGCAAGCGATGCCCGGCGTATTTAAATTAATGCGGTCAAAAGAAACGATGTTGGAAATCGTACATAAAGGAATCAGCAAAGGAACTGGTCTTTGTCAATTATGCAGCATATTTCACGTTCGGCCGGAAAATGTTATGGCTATTGGCAATTCTCAAAACGATATAGCTATGCTGGAAAGAGCAGGTTTTTCTGTTGCTGTAGCCAATGCTGAAAATGAAATACGGCAAGCGGCTGATTTTGTGACTACCTCCAATAATGATGACGGCGTTGCTGCCGCTATCGAGAAATTTATTTTGTAATAGTATAAAGGAGGCAACTATGGAGCAGTTTCACCTTATTATTGTGACCGGAATGTCCGGTGCGGGTAAGACACATGTAGTACAAGTACTGGAAGATATTGGATATTTTTGCATCGATAATATACCGCCTGTTCTTATTCCAAAGTTTGCTGAACTGTGTATACAAGGCGGAGAAAGAGTGCGACATGTAGCTCTCGTTGCCGATATTCGCGGCGGACAATTTTTTGATGCGATGAGTCAGTCGCTAAAAGAGTTGAAAGAACAAGGTGTGTCTTATGAAATAGTGTTTCTTGAAGCGAATGATAGGGTATTGGTACGCCGTTATAAGGAAACGAGACGGGTGCATCCACTGGCTCCGCATAATAGAATTAGTCAAGGAATAGCTGAAGAACGCCTTAAGCTTGCAGAACTTCGCAAAGAGGCTGATTTTATCATTGATACGTCAAATATGAAGCCTGGTGAGCTTAAGGAAGTATTAAAAAAGAAATTTGCTATTAGTGAACGGGGAAAGGGCCTTTCGGTAATGGTTGTTTCCTTTGGATTTAAACATGGTCTCCCCATTGATGCCGATATTGTAGAAGATGTTCGCTTTCTGCCTAATCCTTTTTATATTGAGGCATATCGACATAAATCAGGCAGAGTGCCTGTTGTACGTGATTATATTGAAGGATTTCCCATTACGCAGACTTTTATGCGTAAATGGTTTGATATGGTTGATTTTCTTTTGCCTAACTATGAAAGAGAAGGAAAAAGTCAGTTAGTTATTGCCGTTGGGTGTACGGGTGGTTTGCATCGCAGTGTTTGCATGGCAGAAGCCATGTACCGTCATTTAAAGAAAAACGGTATGGATGTTGCGATTGAGCATCGTGATATTGAAAAAAATGATGTAGAGGAAGACGTATCTGATGATGAGAAGCTTTGATGGAGGTGTAATTGATGCGATTATTTAGATGGTTGCATCCGGGTCTTCATATAAAACGATGGTTGTTTTTATTTGGTCTGGGTATGATGGCTACCAGTTTTGGTCTCGTCCTTACATTTAATTATCAGTGGCTTGGACAAATTGAAGAATGGGCTTTCCGGATGCTATATGAAGCAACGGGGCATTATAACTATACAGTGCTGGCTACAGTTGGCATTATCTGGCTGATTATTGGAGTATTTGTTATGGGCTGGGCAACACGGCGTCTTATCCGTACGATGTTGGATGCTATTATGCCGAATGAATCTGAAAATATCAGCGACTTGATTCTTTCTAATATGAAATTGTCCAAAGGACCTAAAGTTGTTGTCATTGGTGGTGGTACGGGATTATCTATCATGCTGCGTGGGTTAAAGACAAAAACATATAATTTAACAGCTGTTGTAACCGTTGCTGATGATGGCGGTTCATCGGGACGAATTCGACAGGATCTTGATATTATTGCTCCTGGAGATTTGCGGAATTGTTTGGTGGCGTTAGCCGATAAAGAAGGCTTGATGGAAAAACTGTTTGCTCATCGTTTTGGCGGTTCAGGGGAATTAAACGGGCATAGTGTTGGAAATTTATTTATTGCAGCACTGATTGAAGTTTTGGGTGATGTCGAGGGGGCACTAGATGCTTCCAGTAAAATTTTGAAGGTACGCGGCAAAGTTATTCCGTCTTCGGCAGATAAAATTCTGCTTAATGCAGAAATGGCCGATGGTACAATCGTACAAGGGGAATCACGAATTCCAGACGTACATGGTAAAATCAAGCGTGTTTTTACGACGCCGGAACATCCGCGTGCTATACAATCTGCGGTAGAGGCGATTATAAAGGCAGATGCCATTGTTTTGGGACCGGGAAGTCTCTATACGAGCATTATGCCTAATTTACTGGTTCCTGATATTGCCGCTGCCGTTCGCAATAGTAATGCTAAAAAAATATATATTTGTAATGTTATGACGCAGCCAGGTGAAACAGATGGATATTCTGTTGCAGATCATCTTAAAGCTATTAATCAGCATGCCGGTGCTAATATTATCGATTTTGTCCTTGCTAATAATGGTATGATTGAACCGGATATTTTGCAACACTATGCATTGGTCGGAGCCTATCCGGTAAAAATTGATAAAAAACAAATTGAAGCTACCGGAGCTACGTTGATTCTTTCTGATTTGGTAGACAAAAAAACGGGAGCAACTCATGATGCAAAAAAGTTAGCGAATATGCTATTTGATTTAATTAATGCGCTGCGAACTGATTTGTCGCCGGAAATATTGCGTTATTATTTAAAACGGTATAATATGACACACACGAAAGGGTGACATTCGTGTCTTTTGCAGAAGAAGTGAAGAATGAAGCTGCCCATTATAAACCAGAAAATGCTGCCTGCCGATATGCGGAGTTAGCGGCACTGCTTTGTATGGGCGGCTCTATTATTTTGGGTCCTAAACAAACGGCTGGCATAGAATTTAGTACATCCAATAATGCTGTGGCACGTAAGGCATTATCTATGTGGATGCGTATTTTTTCAATCCGTCCGGAAGTACTTGTGCGTCAGGGGCTGAAACTACGGAAAAAAAATATTTATATCCTGCGTGTCATTCCTTCACATGAAAGTACGCATATTCTCGAAGAACTATCTTTGTTTCCTCATGCTGGAGAATTTCATAATTTGCAGCTTAAAAAAGTGGATTGCCGGCGTGCTTTTTTAAGAGGGGCTTTTTTAGGAGGCGGTTCGGTGAATCAGCCAAAGGGAGATTATCACTTGGAATTAGTTACAGGTAATGAAATTTTTGCCAAGCGAATTCTCAAAATTATGCGACATTTTCAATTACCCGCTAAAATTACGGACCGAAAGGGTGAATATCTCGTCTATTTAAAAGAAGGAAATGGAGTTTCTTCTTTTTTGCAATATATCGGAGCGAATCAAGCTTATATGAAGTTTGAAAGTGTTCGAGTACTTAAAGACATGCGAAATAATGTGAATCGTATTGTTAATTGTGAAACGGCCAATCTGCAAAAGACCGTAGATGCCGCCATTCGACAGATTCAATATATTTATACTATCGAAGAAGCGGGATTATATGATCGGATGACTATGAAACTGCAGGAAGCAGCAAAGTTGCGGCTTGATCATCCGGAATCGTCATTGAGTGAATTGGCAGAGTTTTCTGGATTAACTAAACCGGGACTTATGCATCGGTTTAAAAAAATTGCTGATATAGCTAAAAATATAGAGGGACAACGTGAAAATGAAAATTAAGAAAATTGTTAAATTTACTGTAATAAGTATAGCTGCGGTTATGCCGTTTTTTGTATCGGCATCAATGGTATTCGCAGGCCCGGATGACAGAGATGTCATGCTTCAAATTATTCATTCACCCATGTTGCCTGCTGTAATGACAGTGCCTAAAGAAACAGGCACATTGCTTTTATCGGATAGTCCAGAATATGCGACGGAAGATGGTGTTCTTTATACGGATTTGATGAAAGGCGATTGTCGTGTTTATTTTTACCATGTGAACCAAATGAACGGACCTCGAAAAATTGCGGTCATGGCATATAATCCATCAGATAAAGCGGCAATGATATACGTGAATCGCTATCAGTTTTCCTGGCCCAGTGATGAATACTACCGTGTTGGGAAAGAACTATCTTTGATGTACTATGAAATGGTGCCAACCAGTAATAAGATACAAGTTCCGCCTCTATCCTATGCAGTTATTGGTCAACGGATCAATGCTGTTGCGATTCAGCCGGAAGCTTTGTATTCTGGAATTGTAGATATGACATTATCTGACATGATGCAGATTTTTACAGTTATTATGCCGTATGATGCTGATCCGGTCAATTTTGTCAAGAAATGTCGCTATTTAGAGAGTGATGCTGTGAAATTGAGAGGTAGTTTTCATGGTATGAATCGAGAACTAGGGTTAGTAACCCCTTATTTGCCAAGCGAGGGAATCCGCTATATAACCGTAGCTGATGGGCGTGTAGACCGCTTTGTGAAGGGAAAAGATATTATTGATAATCGAAATTCTGAAAACGTTGGTAATTATGGTGTAGATTACAATATTAATTTAAAAACAAAAGGAAAAGGAAAAATACATGTATATTTTAATCCGCAAGGCGGAGAATATGCCGGCGTTGTGGAAATGCTGTATCGTAATAATTGTAAATTGGTGGAAGTGCCGCCGGCTGGCGTATACAGTATGGGTGGTAATGATGCTGATGCCATGCAATATATTGACTCTTTTGACGCAGGAACAGATGTAAATATTCACTTGATGCCTCCCGGAGCTGCCAATTTGCCCGTTCGTCTTATTATTGTTCCCGATAATACAGTGCAACAATTTATAGATCAGGTAAATGCAGATAGATTACGGCAGAAACAGCAGCAGATAGTTCCAAAGCATGCAGACGTCAATGAATCGTTAACTTCTGGGTATAAGAAAAAAGATAAAAGTGAAAAAGATACAGTGAAGACAGAGCATATAGATGTACAGATTGCTTCGGCAGAAACATCTACCTCTCTTACGGATAAGAATACTCATGCAGGAGAATCAAATACCGGGATAAATTAAAAAATGAGTTGCTGCACGTATTACATGTGCAGCAACTCATTTTTTGCAGGGTGTGTCTTTTTAAACAAGCTCGCTTAATTTTTTTATAATACGGACAAATGGATATGATTCAAAATCAGCAGCCGTTGTAGTACCCGTTGTAATGCCGGTAAAATCAACCTGACTGTTTTGAGCCGTCTGTGCATCGATAAGGCTATCTCCGATATATAATATATCTTGCGGAGAAAGATTGTACCGTTTTTGCACTAATTTGAGACCGTACGGTGCTGGTTTTGGAAGATCTACATCTTCGATGCCAATGACAAAATCAATTAACTGTTCCAGATGTTCCATTTCTATTGTTTGATTAATGCGATGCCGTGTTTTTGTTGATACGATTCCACATAGTGCGCCTTGATTCTTGAGTTTTTCCAACGTGCTTCGGGTATCAGGAAATAAATAAGTATTTGGAGTCATGTATTTATCGGAATATCGAATTTTGTATAACCGGCATAATTCTAAAATATGGGACTTATCCGTTATACCTGTTATAATGCTCATAGACTCCGGCATAGATTTCCCGATCGTTTGACAAATTTTTTTACGGGAGACAGATGGAAATCCTTCCGCTTCCAATAACATTTCGAAGCACATAACAATGCCTTGTTCGGAATTTACTAATGTGTAATCAAAATCAAACACATAGGCTTTGTACATTAATTAGCATCCTTTGGTGGTTCTTGACCGAACCATTTTTTATATAATTTAGCATATGTTCCGTCTTTTTTCAATTCAGCAACAGCTTTGTTAACAGCTTCTAATGTTTCTGGATGATCTTTACTGATAGCAAGTGCGGAACCAGTCGAAATAATAGGCTCGCCTACTATTTTCAAATCTTTATCACCCCCTTGGGATAGATAATACATGGCAACGGCATTATCAATGACAACAGCATCACAGCTTTTGCTTCCCAGTTCCATCCATCCTTGGCTGTTAGCATCGTACTGTTTTACATTGGCACCTTTATTCTGAGCTATATCCACAGGTTTAGTACCTACTTGTGCTCCCACCGTTTTCCCAGCTAAAGAGTCCCAACCAGTAATGTCCGTGTTATCTTTACGTACAACAATAACATAGCCGCCGCGGAAATATACATCTGTGAACAGTACTTGTTTCTTACGTTCCGGAGTAGCATCCATACCGGCAGCAATCATATCGATTTGGCCGCTTTTTAAAGCCGGAATCAATGCATCAAAGCCCATACTTTTGATTTCAAGTTTCCGTCCCATTTTGTCGGCAATGGCTTGGGAAAAATCCATGTCAAAACCTACATACTTATCATCCTGTGTAAATTCAAATGGCGGGAATGTCGGTTCCGTGCCGACAACAAAAGTTCTTTCGTTCGGTGCGCCATCTTTTTTATCACCCGTTGAAGAACCGCAGCCTGCAATCATTGTCACAGCCGCCATAGATGCAGCGACAAAAGCGATACATTTTTTGTTCATTTCAAACATCTCCTAAAATATAATTTGTAAATATGTAAGATATTAATATTATACATAAATACAATAATGAAAACAATAAAAAGAAAAAGTGATGATAATAAATATATAGAAGAAAATAAATATTTTTTTCACATAACCTCTTGACGATATGCATTTCGAATGATATACTAATCAAGTCGTCGCGATGAGGGCAAGGAAACGAGGCTCCATCAAGGCTGATAAAAAAAGTCTCTTGACAAACGGAAGAGATTTTGATATACTAATTAAGCTGTCGGACGACAGCAATGACCTTTGAAAACTGAACAATGTAACGAACAAACAAACGCCAGAGTGCGAGGTCTTGGAAACAAGACGTCAAAACGAGTAAGAAAACGAACCAAAAACAATAGCAAGAAGGAGCCGAAT
>JALCNL010000050.1 GCA_022649055.1 Megasphaera sp. | reverse complement strand
TTAAATTTACAGTACTTTAAAACAGCTTCTATATACTCTAAGTTTGATGAACAAAAAAGAACATACGATATCAATATTAATATCGTTGCCGTAACTAAATAAAAAGGTAATTTACAAAAAGAAGCGCTAAAGCATGATCCATTAATGCTTTAGCGCTTTCATTTTTATTATAATTATTTTAGCATATTAGTTTTAAACTGTCCTATTAAACAATATAGATTATAAAGAAAAAATAAATTGTTTTTTATAATTTATACATCCATCATCCTTTGTTCAGCCACATCATAATACACTGCCGTCTTTTCAAAACCAATGTACTGCCGGCCATGTTTTTTTGCTGCAATACAAGTCGTACCGCTGCCGGCAAACGGATCTAGAATTACGGAATCTTCCGGAACGATCTGGACAAGCTCTTCCATGAATGGTGTCGGCTTACCGGTCAAATGAAATTTGTCTTTCTGCCTTACCGGGAAGTCAAAACACCCGGGATACGGACCTGCATGTTTGGCATGTGAACACTTCCCGTTTGTGCCCCACACAATGTATTCACATTGATGCCTAAAATAGCCCTTATGCGGGGCTCTCGCCCCAAGTCCTTTATTCCATGAAACAATCCCACACCATATCAAGCCACCCATCTGCAGAGCATCGGAAGCCGTCGGCATTTGCCGCCAATCAGTAAACATAAGGAAGTATCCTTCTGGCTTAAGAATACGCTGGCAATCATTAATCCACATCGTACACCAATGTAACCACGATCGTTGATCCATGGTATCTCCAACAAAATCTGGGCGATGGACAATTTTATTATCTGATTGTTCATACTTGCTGGACGGAGTTTGTGCCCTTGCATTGGCTGTTTGGCCACCGCTGCAGTATGGTGGATCTGTAATAACAGCATCCACGGAATTATCTTCAAGCTGCTGCAGCAATTCGATTGAATCACCACATATAATTTGATTTAAAAATCGTTCGTTCGTACAACCACCTCACAATAATAGATTTTGACTAGTCCAGTATTATTGTATCATGATGGTGGTTATAAGGCAAACGTTTGTTCTGTATTGCGACGTTAGAAGACAAAGTATACAATAAAATAAATTTATTATAGCTATAGTAGCTTTAATTGTGAAAATAATATGGAGAAAAATATGATGAATTTTTTGAACCACAAAATATCTAATGAATTTATAATTATTGCAACTTTTTTAATCACGGCTTCTGGTACTTTAATTATTAATTTCTATTTAAACAAACAATATCATATAACTGATTATTCTATTATAAGTGCCAGGGTTATACACACGGGAATAATGTTCTTTTTAATATGCATTCTTTCAATAACGGTTATTTTTTCTTTTATAGATATATATGATATATGCATAAAGTGGAGTACAATAACAAATTTTATATCGAAGCCAATTCATCTAACAAATTGTTTTATAATGATTTTTTTTCTTACTGCCATCACCCCTCAAGACAGTTATACCTATTCTTTCTTTGGTTGTCAAACATTTAAAAGTTACTGGATATATCCAATGCTTATGTGTTCTGTATTTGGATGGCTATTCAAATTGTCAGCTTATCAATTGATTAAAAGTAGCACTAATACTTCCATATTTTTTAGTAAAGCTGCCAAGATAATTTTAACGCTGGCTAATATAATGCTTTTTATTGGTATATTTGCATTGCCAATTATGTGCTATAACAGTGCTGAATATATTAATTGCTTCTTCTTTTTTGGCACACTTTCATTATGGTCTTTTACGGCCTTTTGCGCAATAGCAGATAGCCAAAATCGCAAAAAGCAAAACAATCCTGATATAAATCTATCTATGTTTACCAAGAATACTATTACATATTCACCAAATTTAGTAGAAAATTTTTTTTATTTTGCGATACTCATATTTACCCTAATAACTCTAATAAACACCTATAGTAATTCTTTATATCCATTATTAGATTTTCACTTAGGGGGTGGAAAACCAGTTAATACAATAATCACTTTAGATGATAATACCATTATCACAGGCAAAATATTCAATTATGATGACAAAAGATATTATGTTATTTCTTCTGACAACAAAAAAATTATGTTTATTGATAATTCAAAAATAAAAACATTGGAAAATGATCAATAGTTTTTTTTCAAATATTTGATTACATCGCAACACAAAAGAACACGACGCATAGTCGGAACTCAAAAGGAGTAAAAAAGCCGGACCACTCATCAGAGCAGCCCGGCTTTTTGTCATTTCATCTTATATCTTATTTTTTAACTAAGTCTACTAATCCCGCTTGGATACTTGCCACGATCGAAGTCACGGCGTTGTTGATTGCCGTAACATACAAGCGATTACGAATTTTCACCCACACGCTGGATGTCGTATTGATTTCTACTTCCAACGGATCCGTGATGGTCTTAATCTGTGCTTGTACCAACGGCGTCAATTCGTCCACGCTCAAACTTCCCAATAAAGATGTTGCCTGATCTTTAGCTAAAGATGTTCCTTCCGTTACTACTGTGTTCAAAATTTCTTCTTTTGTCATAATTGATTTCTCCTTTTATATACACTAAAATTCATAAAATAGTTACAAAACATGTTTGGCCAAACTTATTCTTGATACTTTTATACACAACGTTGCATTACAGCGTACATTCATAATCGGTAATGCCGCGAGCAATCGCACGGGCAAAATCGTCTTCTTGGTCAACCAACAACTGTGCATCGGCATCATTGTCGATAAATGCCATTTCCACAAGACACGCCGGCATATCCGTATGTTTAATGACAATAAGCCCAAGCATTTCTTTAACGCCGCGATCTACGGTTTCCAAACTATCTACAATTTGAGATTGAATGCACTGTGCCAGCTTGCCACCATTGCAATCAACACTGCAGCATTCGACCTCTGTGCCTCTTGCCTGTGTATTGGCAGCATTACAATGAATACTGACAAACACATCCGCCGGCCAATCATTGGCAGCACCGCATACGGCGACAGGTCGATCATTATACTGGCTGTCAAAATACAAATTGTCACTCTGCAGCAGCTGTACTTCACAACCGGCTGCCTCCAAATACCCTTTTACGCGATTCCCTACTCTGGCAGCTACGTCACATTCCCGTAAGCCACTGTTAGGATTCACGGCTCCACTGTCATAATCAAAATCGTGTCCCGGATTAATAAATACTTTCATTACTTCTGATCCCCTTTCGTATCTGTTTTCAATTTCATCTTCCATTCAATACCGGCGACACCTGCAAGACCCCCTAAGATACCAATAATGGTATTAGCTTCCTGTATCTGTGCCCTGTCCAAATCAGCAACAATAGTGCGATACCCAAGAAAAATACAGCAATCATCGTAATATAAAACATATTTCATTCCTCCCAACAAAAAAAGACGTGCAATTATCACGTCTATCCCACTTACATATAACATTAGTTTATCTGTGATCACCTCCATTCTAGATATAAAATTTCAAGAGATCACTTCCTTTCGAGACCAAATAAATTTAGCAATAATGTATAATACTGCGGTATGCTCCATGTTGCCCCTCTTTTTTGTCCTGTTTTTTTACAATGTCTAGTAACACGATTTGAGTTCCCATCGGGCATGATTTTCTTCCAAACATATTTACTGCCAATAGCGGAGTTCACATTTTTTCCGGAGCCAGTCAGAAAACGCGTTAGCATGTATCAATCTTTTACCTCCACGAGCCCCTATCCTCATACTGGGGAAATCAAAATCTTTGGCCCAATCTCGGATTTGTTCATCTGATACAGAGGCAACTTTTGCCGCTTCTTCGACAGTATTACAGATTTTTTCCATTAGATTACACCTCACTTTCTTTGGTGATCTGGTATGAATTTGATTAAATTCGAAGCAGCAAATGCCGGTTTTAAATACTTGTTAAAATAGTGATGCCATTCCTTTACGTTTTTTCCTCCATATGCAATAATTTTTACCGAACCATCATTGTCCACATAAGCACCTAATGAAAATGTTTTGTCTACTAATCTTTTAGTCGCCATCCGCTCTCACTTCCCTGCTTTTAGGTAATCTACGTCTTGCTGTACTTGTTCAAGATCAACTTTTAACTTCCAGTACCGGTCGCCGATTTGATTAATTCGGATAAGCAAAACACTGAGAATTACAAGACTCGAAAAAACGCCAGCTATTAACATAGGTAATCACCTCCCTTCCGTGTTTCGTGTTGACAAGTTTCTACGCTTCAAGTGTAATTATTGGGTAAAAAAATAATTTCGGAATACGGGAAACCATACAATTTTTCTATTTTTTTTAGCATGTGAACATCGAGGTATGTTTTACTCGATTCGTAGTTCTGTATTGTATACACGCTGACTCCAAGTGCTTTTGCGGCATCAACTTGTCGCATTTTTTTATTTGTCCTAGCGGCTTTTAAGGTAATCCCTATATCGCCACCTCCTTTCTGTCTACGATTATATTACACTTAAAATGTAATATAATCATTTAAAGTGTAATATAGTACGTATAAAAAGGAGGAATTGTTTTATGAGCTATTTAGGGAATAAACAAGTTATGGCGGATAATATAAAATATTATATGAAATTACATGATAAAAGCAGAGCTGAGATATGTAAAGATCTGGGATTTAAATATTCTACATTTTCCGAATGGCTAAATGCTAAAAAGTATCCTCGTATTGATAAAATAGAAATATTAGCCAATTACTTTAATGTTAACAAATCTGCTCTCGTAGAAAAGCGTTCTCCTGCAGCAAACACAGCAGACCAAAACTCACAACAGCAAGGCTATTACAACGATCCTGAAGTCGCCGCTATGGCTGAAAAGCTACATACGGATCCCAAAATGCGTATTCTTTTCGATGCCTCTAAAAATTTAAATAAACAAGATATAGATTTTGTCGTGAATATGATAAACGAACTGAAGAAAAAGGAAGGTATCAACGATTGAATATTGTTCTTATCTATAAATCAATGCCCGTCCATGTAAAGGCATTAACACATCCCAATTCGGATAGTACATATACTATCTTCATTAATTCGCTTATCGATCATGATGCACAGATAAAAGCGGTTCTCCACGAAGTAAGCCATGTGCAAAATGGAGATTTAAACTCCGAGGCGCATGCGGATCTATTGGAACACTTATTACATAACCATGAGATTTCAGAATCAGATTTACCGGATGTACAGTTTTTTGTGGTTGCTTGATTTTGTCAGAGGATCTATTGTCACTTGTATTTTGATATTTTCGACAACTTATTGTGTGCAGAAAGGGTTGACGCCATGTTGATTATATTTTGCTTATTATTTCTTATAGCTATTATTGTTTTTATTGTTGGATTAATTCGCCCTTGTTTAATAATGCGTTGGGGCCCAGAAGAAAAAAAGACACGCAAAAGAATGGCAATCATCGGTAGTATTACTATCATTTTTTTCTTTGCTTGTGTTATTGTATCTGTCCCACCTATGACAGATGAACAAAAAGTCGCCTTACAACAAAAACAACAACAAGAAAAAGAACAAAAGGCGTTAGCTGATGCTCAAAAAAAAGCACAGGAGAACCAAGCTACTGCACAAAAAGCCGAACAGGAAAAACAGGTCTCTGCTCAAAAAGTATATGACGATCAAGCGGTCTATGATAAATGGGTGCCAAAAGAGATAGAACGGCTTAGTAAGAAAACTTTAGGCAGTAATTTCATCAGTGTAACAGTAAACGATAATTTAGGTGATCTTAATTCTGATGGTAAAATTGTGCTAATTCATTTTGATACCGCTGGAAGAAAAATATTTAATATAAATGCAGAAGATATTTTTAAAGATTTGTATTCCAGAGGCCTTCCTATTGATGAAATAACTTTATTTGGTGAAGCAGAACTTGTAGATGTATATGGAAAAACTTCAAAAAGGATAGTCGCAAAATGTACGATGCCAAAATCAACAGCTTCCAAAATATCATAGGAGAATTTTTTAACTAAAAATATTCCTAAGGTTACCCAAAACTATTGGCTCCATCCGACATTGCAAAAGGATGAATAAAGGGCAAAAATCCCGTCACCGGCTGCCACCGATAACGAAAAGGAAGTGAAAACATGGATAATGATTTGATTTTATTTAAAGATGGTCAATTTGAACTAAATGTTACCGTCACACCAGAAAAAGATACCGTTTGGCTTAGTGCAAATCAAATGGCTTTACTATTTGATAAAGATGAAAAGACAATTCGTCGACATATCAATAATGTTTTCTCTGATAATGAAGTGGAGAAAAATAACAACACGCAAAAAATGCGTGTTGTTGGAGTCAAACAAAAAGTTGCTTTTTATACACTTGATGTAATCATTTCCGTTGGCTATCGTGTGAAATCTCAGCGTGGCATTCTATTTCGAAAATGGGCGAATAGTATCTTAAAGCAATATCTTCTTCAAGGTTATGCTTTAAACAATCCCAGGCTGAAAGTTTTGAATAAAGTAATCAATATCCAGTCCAGCATTATTGCCGGTATTGTTGGCATTGACACAAATGAAGTTATGACCGTAATACAGGAATATTCACAAGCACTAGAATTACTGGATGATTATGATCACCAATGTATTACTGTGCCACACGGATCCAGCTGCACATATCAATTAGAATCTGATGAATGTATGGTCTATTATACACAATATGGAATTCAGTAAAACATCAGATATATTTGGAGTTGAAAAAGAGCCAGGGAAATTACAAAGTATATTAGCCGCGATTTATCAAAGCGCTTTTGGTAAAGAAGTATATCCAACACTAGAAGATAAAGCTGCCAATCTATTATATTTTCTTATCAAAGATCATCCTTTTAATGATGGATGCAAACGCATAGCCGCTACATTATTCTTATACTTTTTGGATAAAAACAAAGCGTTATATCGTGGAAAAGACAAAATTATTAGCGATAGTGCTTTAGTTGCCATTACTTTAATGATTGCAGAATCCAATCCCAAAGAAAAAGATATTATGATACAAGTTATTATGAATTTTCTACATTGGTAACAAAAACTCCCCCACCGTGCTGGAACACGATGAGGGAAAATATAATCGCACCACATCTCTAAATGGGCTGATTACCTATATAGTATACCATATCAGCCCTTTATTCACTACATCCAAAGGAGCTGATTTTATTATGTCAAAATTAAAGAAACGTACCGACGGCCGCTATTCTGTTACCAGCACCATTAACGGAAAACGCAAGTATTTTTATGGCCGAACACGAACTGAGGCGCAAGAAAAATGTGACGCATATGAAAAACAATCGGATAACATAGCCAATTTTAATGCCGATATAACGATTGCTGAATGGGCACCGGAATAGCTGCATATCAAAGAACCGACCGTATCCCCTGTGACAATAGATAGTTACAAACACATTATAGATAACCATATTACCCCATTGATTGGGAATGTGAAGCTATGTGAATTAACTGTGATGACGGTACGGCGATTATTAGACATAAAGCTTGAAAAAAAGCTGTCTTCACGAACCGTCCGCTATATCTATACCGTGCTTAATGCTATGGTCAAACAGGCCGCTAAAGATGAGTTAATAGGTAAAAACGTTGTTTCAAAGGTTCAAAAACCAAAATTAGTGAAAACCCATGAAATGGTTACACTGTCAGCTACTGAGGTGAAAAAAATTTTGTCTGTTATCAAGAACGAAGAGCACCATGCCTTTTTTAAGCTTGCGTTTGCGTCCGGGCTGCGTCGATCAGAACTTCTTGGCCTTGCATGGAGCAATGTTGACTTTAAAAAACAAACGATTACGGTAGAACAAACCGTGATTCGTACCGGTAATGATATCATACTGTCAAAATCAACCAAAAATGCCTCGTCTAAGCGTTCTATTAAAGTTGATACTGAAACCGATGGCAGAGTTAAAGAAGCACTCTATAAACATCAAAAAGCGAATGTTATCGACATATGAATGGATCAATAATGATTTGGTATTCCCAGGTGAGAAAGAAAACCCCACGCATCCGACATATGCGTCCGAACTTTGCAAAAAATATGCTGCAGCAATTGGTAAACCGGCGTTTTCCATGCATGGAACGAGGCATACCCACGCACCACTGCTTATTGAAGCAGGTGTTAATTTCAAAGTCATTCAAACACGACTGGGGCACGCATCATTTAATGAAACCAAGGATACTTATTCACATCTTACACCCATACTTGAATACGATGCTGTTGACAAGTTAGAGAAAATACTTTCGTGATGTTGTCAAAATGTTGTCAAATAAAAATAGCACCCCGCAGGGTGCTATTTTACTGTATGGTGCCGGGGGTGGGACTTGAACCCACACGGTGTTACCCGCCTGATTTTGAGTCAGGTGCGTCTGCCATTCCGCCACTCCGGCATATATTGTTTTCCCGAGTACAAAAAATATCATACCATACTGTATCCCATTCGTCAAGTTTTTTTGAAGTGGAGCCAATTTTTATAACCGGTTCCACTATTGCAGTCTAATTTTTAAGAGGTTACAAAATATCTTTAACGTCTGCCATTTTATCAAATGCGGTCTGACGCCAATACAAGGGGGTCAATGCAATGTGTTTTCTCTTAATACACGCCACATCGCTGTCATCAGGAGCCGAATCCATATCCATGTCGCCTAGGATACGATAACAGCGGCTGCCATCAATATCTTCGCGTTCAGCAATAACATTATGATATATCTGCACGGTCTGAGGAACGACTTCCGCGTTTTTCAAGGATATTTCGCCTTGCAGCGGTACATTTACGTTTAAAACCCCTTGATATTGACAATCAACAAAAAGCTTTTCCACAACGTCTTTCACCAATCCGGCAACTTCCCTGCCTCGTTCTTCATCCATGCGGGCCATAGAAACCGCCATAGCCGGAATATGATAATAAGGTCCCTCCATAGCCGCGGCAACCGTCCCTGAATACAGAACATCACTGCCAAGATTGTAGCCATTGTTAATACCGGAAATAATCAAATCCGGCTTATGATCTGCTAAAAAGTATTCAACAGCCATTTTTACACAATCGACAGGTGTACCGGAAACAAGAATTTCCCGCACATTGTCTTTTTGTGGAAGTTCTCTACAATACAATGCCCTGTGAATCGTCAAAGAATGCGAAGCTGCACTTCGTTCTCCGCTGGGCGCAACTACAGTCACGCGATCAGCATAGGCAGCCATCTCCTTTTTCAGGATTTGGATTCCCTTGGCACGTAACCCGTCATCATTAGTCAAAAGAATATGCATGCACCTTTATCTCCTTATTTTTTAAAGTTTTTGCGAGTTACCTGCGCGTCTTCAAATGCCATGGATCGGATATGTTTAGTATGGCTCCATTCTTTTTTATGACGATCTCTAAAACCAAGAAACGTCACCGGAATCCAACTGTACATAAAGAGCGGATAAACAATCAGATACAGCCATGCCTTTTTAGGGACTTTAATCTGCAACAACACAATAATCGGAATCAAATATTGTCCCACACCTATAATAGTCCATATCTGAATAGGTACAATCTGATACAGTATATTCGTGTAACATGGAATATATGCATTAATATATGTCATAAAAACATAAAATGTAGACAAGAGCATAAAGAACGGCTGTGATAACGTAATAATGCCATCAAGCATACGAATATTACCCGTTTTTATGCCGCGGGCAAACAGCTTGGGAATAAACCGTTCTCCACAGTCAAACTGCCCTTGAGCCCATCTTTTACGTTGTCTGCAAGACTGCATAAAGCCCAGAGCTTTTTCATCATAGATAATCGCGTCATGGGCCCAAGTCGTACGTACGCCTTCCAATAATACTTTCATGGAAAATTCCATATCTTCTGTCAAGCAGTCACAACCCCAGCCATATTTGCGCACAATTTCCGTCGCAATACACATGCCCGTTCCGCCCAAAGCTGTAGAGAGTCCAATGTTATATTTTGCTAAATGCCACATATGATTAATAAGCCAGAATGCAATGGAAAAAGTTCCAGAAATCCATGTATCTGTTGGGTTTTTAGCATCCATGTATCCTTGGATGACCTTTTCCCCCTTACATAAGTGGTTATTCATTTCCCGCAAAAAATCTGGATGAACTAGATTATCCGCGTCAAAAACAACAAATGCATCATACTGCTTTTCCTGTTTTAACAGCTGATCAAACATCCAGTCCATCGCATATCCTTTACCCACCTGTTCCTTATTAATCCGCGTATATACAATCGCACCCCGTTCCCGGCAGATAGCCGCTGTATTATCGCTGCAATTATCGGCTACAACATAAATATCCAATAATTCTTTGGGATACCGGAGTTCTTTTAGATTGTCAATAAGAGGTCCTATGACACAGGCCTCATTGTGAGCACATATAACGGCCGCAAAGGAATTTTTCGGCGGTACGGTAATCTTTTCTTTTTTTTTCATGAGGCCGAATATGGCCAGAACAAAGTAGTACAATGAAAAGAATACAATGACTACTTGGATGGGTATCATGATGATATCCAAAAGATGTTCCATACTATACTATCTCCACCATCAGTTTATTTGGCAAATCCATTCATCGACGTATTAATAAGTCCAAACACGATATATAAAGCAAAAGGCATACAAAAAACAAGCTGCCATCCAGCTATATACATAGCTGCCAAACCCAACACCACAGCAATCACCAAAGCCGACTTATGCAGCACATCCGCGCTCTGTCCTTTAAAATCAGGATGATGTACCTTGCTGACAAGATCATATCCTACAAGAAACACGAGTACTGCTATTAAAGCCGCCGGAAGATGCACTCCAGAAATAACATAGGTTGCAATCAAGCAGCCGCCATTTGGTATAGGCATCCCCATAAAATAGCCATGTACCACAGTCGTATTAAGGTTAAAGCGCGCTAAACGCAGCCCGCCGCATACAGCATAAAAAATAGCGGGAATGACTCCCACCCAGCCTAATTCATGCAAGGCTGCCGTATAAATCAAAAAAGCTGATGCCGTGCCGAAAGAAACCACATCCGCCAAGGAATCCAATTCCTTGCCAAATTCACCACTGACTCCCAATGCGCGAGCAGAACGGCCATCCATTGCATCGCAAAACAGGGATCCCAGTATACAAAAAGCTGCCAGTTTTAAGTCACCTTGTGCAGTTAAAATGATACTTAACACACCAAATCCCAAATTACCAGACGTAAATGCATTCGGTATTAAAGATTTCATTTCTTAATCCTCCCTATAATGGTCTCGCCGCCTCGGACGCGATCACCTTTTTGTACAGTTATTTCCACATTATCCTGGACATACACTTCTGCACAGGATCCAAATTTGACCATGCCATATAATTGTCCGTGAAGCAAATCGTCGCCTAACGTAACCCACGATACAATACGGCGCGCCAAAACTCCGGCAATGGTAGTAACCAGAATATGTGTATCTCCGTGATCAATGCCAATAGAATAACGTTCATTTTCAAAACCAACTCCGTCTTTATAAGCCGGTCTGAATCGTCCGCACGTATATTGTTGGAATTTAATGGTTCCTGCTAAAGGAGCCCGATTAACATGCGCATCAAAAATAGATAAAAAAATAATTATTTTCTTGCACTCTTGGTTCAAATATGTGTCTTCATATACCGTTTCTATCCCCATGACTTTTCCATCCGCAGGTGCCACCAACAGTGATTCGTCTTTTGGAATTGTCCGGTGTGGATTACGAAAAAAATAAACGAAGTACAGGGCAAACAGAGCCGGTATCACAGCAATATACACGTTCACAAATAGCTTGGCAAGTACCGCCAGTATCACTGCCCCTAATATAAACACATAACCATCTTGTACAATGAGCGGTTTATTCAAAAAATCACCCCTAGTTCTTATGTGTATTTTTCTTAAATCGGACAGCTGCCACAAATTTCGGCAAAGCCAACATCCGCTTAAAACGGGTTGGTTCTTTACATAGTCTATAGAGCCATTCTAAACGGTTCCGCTGCATCCACCGAGGCGCTCGGCAAGAGTTACCCGCCAACACGTCAAACGTTCCGCCTACGCCTACACAAACACAATCTCCCAATTCAAAAAGATGTTGATATATCCACTTTTCCTGTTTAGGAACTCCCAGTGCAACAAGTAAAATTTTTGTACCGCGTTCCCGTATATCTTGAATAATTTGCTTCTCTTCTTCGGCTGTAAAAAAACCGGAGTGTATACCAACAACATTTATTTTACCGAAAGTTTCACTGCATTTTTCAACAGCCGTACACGCAACACCCGCAGCACCACCAAAAAGATAGACGGCTGTCTGTCTGACAGCCGCTTCCTGCAGCAGCCGGCAGGCTAAATCAAACCCGGCAACACGCTCTTTGAATTTGTCACCCTGTTGTTCTGCTGCCCAAAGAACGCCAGCTCCATCAGGAATAACCATATCTGCATTCTGCAATACACGCGCCAGCTCGTTATCTGTCTGCGCTTTCATAACCATTTCAGCATTAGCTGTAGCAATAATAGCTGCGCGATTTTCCTTGATACATTGAAAGACAAAATCCGTTGTCTCATCCATTGTCACGTTCCAAATAGGAATGGATAAAATCTCAATTTTACTAGCCAAATCGACCCTCCGCCTTGCCTTTATTAGTTCACGCTATAGTTTGGTGCTTCTTTAGTAATACTGATATCATGCGGATGACTTTCTTTCAAACCTGCACTGGTAATTTGGATAAAACGAGTATTTTCGATCATTTCTGTAATATTATGACAGCCGCAATATCCCATGCTGGCTTTCAGACCGCCAACCATTTGGAATATGGTATCTGCTGCCGCGCCTTTATACGGAACCCGGCCTTCAATTCCTTCAGGAACAAGTTTTTTAGCATCTTCCTGAAAATACCTGTCTTTACTGCCATGTTCCATCGCTCCCAAAGAACCCATGCCACGATAAACTTTATAACTGCGTCCCTGATAAATAACGGTTTCACCCGGACTTTCTTCCGTCCCTGCCAAAAGATTGCCCAGCATAACAACATTACCGCCGGCTGCAAGAGCTTTTGCCATATCACCGGAATATTTTATACCACCATCGGCAATAATAGGAATGCCATAACGGCGGGCAACCTTAGCACATTCATAAACTGCCGTAATCTGGGGCACGCCAATGCCGGCAATAATCCGTGTCGTACAAATGGACCCCGGCCCAATTCCAACTTTAACCGCATCAACACCGCATTGAATCAGTGCTTCGGCACCTTCTCCAGTAGCCACATTGCCAGCGATAATCGGCAGATTGGGATACATTTTCTTAATTTCTTTTACAGTATTCAGAACCCCTTCGGAATGTCCATGCGCTGTATCAATCACAACGACATCCACTTTCGCCGCTACAAGGGCATCAATGCGGTCTGTCATATCATGAGTCACACCAACTGCCGCCGCAACCAAAAGCCGCCCATTGGAGTCTTTGGCAGAATTAGGATATTTATGCGCTTTTTCAATATCTTTAATAGTAATAAGTCCCTGTAGATTACCTTCTTGATCTACGAGTGGTAATTTTTCTATACGATGACTGCGCAAAATGTCCTTTGCTTCTTCCAGTGATGTTCCAACAGGAGCTGTAACCAGATTTTCTTTAGTCATAATATCACCGATACGCAGACTCATATCTTCTTCAAAACGCATATCTCTATTGGTAATGATACCGACGAGCTTTCCATCTACCGTAATAGGAACACCGGAAATACGGTATTTACCCATCAATTCATTTGCATCTGCTAATAAATTATCCGGGTGAAGGAAAATCGGATCGATAATGATGCCGTGTTCTGACCTCTTAACCTTATCTACTTCTCTGGCTTGAACAGCAATCGGCATATTTTTATGAATAACGCCAATACCGCCTTCGCGAGCAACAGCAATCGCCATGGGTGCCTCCGTAACTGTATCCATGCCAGAACTCATGATGGGGATATTCAGCTTTATATCCCGTGTCAGATTGGTCGATACATCTACTTCCTTCGGCAAAACATTGGATTTTGCCGGCACCAACAACACATCATCAAACGTTAAACCCTTCATACCAAATTTATCAGATCTCATGTTTGCACCACCTGTTAAAAAATACAATAAAACCTTTAAGCCAAAAGCTTTATCCCTTATTATAACTGATAACTCGCATTCTGTACATATTTAAATCTAATTATTTAACAGTCCGTCAAAATGCCTTCCAAAGCGCCGACTCAAGATAGCCAAGACATGATCTTCATCTACAGAACTTTGTAAAAATGCCGCCGCACACTCTCTGGCTTTCATAAGAATAGATACATCACGTACAATATCTGCGGCCTTTAAATCCGGCATGCCATGCTGCGCATACCCAAATAAATGACCTGACCCGCGTAAAAGCAAATCCTTTTCCGCAAGAATAAATCCATCATGAATGGTTTCCATCCAATGCAGTCTCTGTTTTGTTTCTTCGCTGCCCTTCGCCGATAAGAGAATACAGTATGACTGAATATTGCTTCTACCGACACGTCCCCGCAGCTGATGCAGCTGCGCCAAACCAAAGCGTTCTGCCCCATCAACTAAAATAACGGCTGCATTGGGAACGTTAACACCTACCTCAATAACGCTTGTCGCTACCAGTAACTGTATATCTCCTTTTTGAAAAGCTTCCATAACGGCTTCCTTATCTTTTCCATTCATACGACCATGAACGAGACCGCAGCTGCGGTTAGAAAACACCGTAGTACGAAGCTGTTCATATAATGCGGTTGCCGCCTGCAGATCAGCCGTTTCTGATTCTTCTACCAACGGACAAACAATATAGCATTGCCGTCCTTGTGCCATATTTTTTTCCAAAAATCGATATATCCGTTTACGCATAGCTTCTCCCACTGCATAGGTCTTAACAATTTTTCGTCCCGGCGGCATCTCATGAATAGAAGAAACATCTAAATCGCCATATATAGATAATGTCAGTGTCCGGGGAATCGGCGTAGCTGTCATATACAATGTATGCGGCGAATGACCTTTGTTCTGCAGGGCTGCCCGCTGCTTGACACCAAAGCGATGCTGTTCGTCTGTTACCACCAGTCCTAAATCAAAAAAATGCACATCTTTCTGTATCAATGCATGTGTTCCAATAAGGATCTGCACAGTTCCCGCTTTTAACTCCTGCAGAATAACGGTCCGTTCTTTCCCTGTTGTCCGTCCTGTCAGGAGGGCAATTCGCAGGGAACATCCTTTGAACAACCCGCAGAATTCTTCATAATGTTGTATCGCAAGAATTTCTGTCGGTGCCATAAGAGCTCCCTGATACCCGTTTTCTACGATTTTTGCCAAGGCCATCGCCGCTACCACTGTTTTTCCTGATCCTACATCACCTTGAATAAGACGCTGCATGGGAACTTCTCCTTCCATGTCGTTTTGTATATCAAGAAATGTTTTTATTTGTCCTTTCGTCAAGGTAAATGGCAGCTGGTGAACAAGCTGTTTCAGCAAACTGCCATTCGGTCCGCATTTGATTCCCGAAGCTATACGGGCACGACGCCGGCGTAGTAAAAGGCCTAGCTGCATATCAAATAACTCCCCAAAGGCCAATTGTCTCCGTGCCTGTTCTTGCTGTTTCATATGCTTGGGAAAATGCATAGTTTCATAGGCCGCTAATTTCGACATATAATTATATTTCGTATATTCAGGTGTCGGTATGCTGTCTGGTAAGATTTCTTCATGTTCTACAGCAAAATGTAATGCTTCTCGCACCGCATTCCGCAAGTCTGCTTGATATAATCCCTCTGTTAAGCTATATACGGGAACAAATCCTCCCTGCTGCACAAGACCGTTTTCAACTTCTGGTGCATTCATCTGCCGGTGGCCATAGGACCATTCCATCTTTCCAAAAACCGAGATTATTTGTCCCTTTGAAAAAAAACGTTTTTTATATGGTTGGTTAAACCAAGTCAATTCAACGGATCCGCTGTCATCGGATATAACCACTTTAAGTATAGTCATCGACCGACGCGGGCGAACTTCCTGAATTGTTCCAACCTTTCCGCAGATAAGTACAGACTTATCAGATGATATATCAACGTTACCAATAGGCAGCACATGGCTTCTATCTTCATATTCACGTGGAAAGTATTGTAATAAATCAGTAATTGTCACTATTCCAAGACGAGCAAAAAGCTTTTCTTTACGCAGTCCTATTCCTTTAATTTGACGAATTGAAAAATCCATTAGATTCTCCTTGAAATTTATTTACATTTATTGTATCATATTTTGTAGACTATTTAGTAATTTTATCTTGATTTTACTTGTCTTTTATGATAAAATTCTTATGTTGTACTGCGTAAGTGCAAGGAGGTGTAACGAATGGCAAATTATTGTGAAATTTGTGGAAAAGGTATCGTAAG
>JALCNL010000049.1 GCA_022649055.1 Megasphaera sp. | reverse complement strand
TGCATCATCGCGATCAACAAAGATCCGGATGCTCCTATCTTCCAGGTTTGCGACTATGGTATCGTAGGAGATGCGTTTGAAGTAGTTCCTAAGATCACAGAAGCGATCAAAACATTAAGAAAATAATTGCTATTTTAAATTTTTTCTTGTTTATATTAAAAGCAGGTATAGGCCATATCTATACCTGCTTTTAATATGTGGAGCTATTCTTCAAGTAGACCTAATGTACGCTCTACAAAATTTTTATATAATTCATAATTTGTTTTTATTTCGTCATATGTATACTGATGATATACAGGGAATTGTTTTAATCTTTGGAAAAAAGATTGGAATATAGTTACAAGTTGTTGGTCGGCAACAATATAGAATGGACTGGCTTCGTTAGTAATATATTGTCGATTTTTTTTAAAAAATGCGGAAGATAAATTAGAATAAAACGATAAATTGGATTCATGGTAATCAATTGTATCTATCGAAGCTTGTAGGATACCCATAATAATGCGGGGATTTTTTTTCATCATACTAATAATATTTTGCAAATGAGCTTTGCGTTCTTGCGGAGAAGTCCTATATTCAAGATCTGTAAAAAACATATATCCCGTTTCAATGTAACGGATAATAGACGTGGTAGGCAACATGAATTCAACATCGACTGTACTCATGAATTCTTCCCACATAATGCGTAAATGCCGTATTTGATGTACAACATTTTCAGGAGCACAACAAGTTTTAAGAATATTATCAATTGTATCTGAGGGAAGAAGAAAATCAAAGCCGTTAGTTAAGAAGAAAAAGAAATGCTTGGCCGAATAAAAAGCGGTACGAAAACCCATTTCATCAATTCCCAGTACCTTGGCAGACGCCATGAGGGGGTTTTTATGTGTAAAACAAAGGAAAAAACGATCATAAATATCTTGAACCAATACTTTATCAGGTATATACGTACACATATCAATAAGACCGGTAGTATGTAAAGAATATTGTATTACAAAAGAATTTTCTAGAATAATTAAATTTGCACATTCTACAGTAGTGCTGTCGTAAAACATAAAGTCATAATCCAACAGGTCATTCAACATGTGATACAGACGGCGCATATATTTTAAATCACTGGCTAATTTATTCAGATTTAAACCTACTCGAATAGTCAGGCGTGAAGCATTAAGATGACATGATTCAAAATAATTCCAAAATCCAATATCTGATAGCGCACAGAATTCTCCAAAAATCAATAAATTACCTTCGGTTTCTATTTCCGGTATCTTATTTTGAAATAATTCAGTCATGAATTTAGTAATATCGTGATATCCTGTAATAACTTGAATAGGTGATGCATATTCTTTTGATTTACCTGAGTTCTTTTTTAGGGAAAAACGATACGCAGAACAGAGATATTGATTAATTTCAAAAGAAAAATCAGTTGCATCGGAAGAAATGGACAAAATAGCAGATGCTGCTTTTTGTTTATGGTCTTTGATAAGAGTATCGGCAAAATAATGTGCCATTTTTTCGTTGATTTGTTCAATGTGTTTCGTTGCGGGTAATTTTATTCCATTGCACCATTTGCTGATATAAGAAATATCATATCCCGTGATGTTTGCTAAAACAAGATTTTTTGTTTGTGTTAAAGCAATTAGATTTTTTAATGCAGTAGCATAATCTTCTGTTATCATACGCACCTCGTCCTAAGCAAAAAAATGTCAGTAAATACATATTGGTTAATAATTATTATTAAAAAAATTATATAATGGTTGTGATATAAAATTTTTATAGTGGGGTAATAATTGCATTTATAGATATATAAGTCAACAGTCGAAATATATTTTTAAGCAATAAAAAATGTAAACATATAATATAATGTGAAAAATATTTCAGGTGCATTAAAATTTGTAATTATAAATAGTCAAACAAAAGTATTGTTTTGTTTGATTATTTAATAAACAGATAAAAAATAATAAAAACTGATTTTCTTAACTACATGCAAATAAATTGACAGAAAAGGCAGTAAACATGCCGTTTTCTGTCAATACATAAGGGCTTGTTGCCGCTATCTTTTTATTCCTTACGATTTTGGGTAAACGTCATACAATCTTTTTAGGCATATATCAATCTATATTGATTAATATTTTATGAAAAACAATCAAAATAAAATGTCATTTATATATTCTAATTATAACAGATTTTATCAATTTCGAGAACTAAAAAAGCTTGCACATTTTGAGAATTACGGTATAATAGATATATTGCATGGGGACGTAGCTCAGCTGGGAGAGCACCAGGTTCGCAATCTGGGGGTCGAGGGTTCAATCCCCTTCGTCTCCACCATTGCTACCCACAAATTTTTTTGATAGAGATACATTAAAAAAATACTGGGAATTTAGACAGGACTTAGCTTTTTGCTAAGTCCTTATTTTTTTGTCTGCTAAAGGATTGTCGTATTCTGTATTAAAAAAGACCCATTATAATACACCATAGACTGTCTCAACCGGTGATTAGTTAAATGGGCAATATGAAAATACAAGAGGTTCCGAGGTCATCGGAAACGAGCTGAAAAATGGCTGGCAGAAATTGCAAAAAGAGAGCCCAATATATTTCCACATTGGACCCTCGAATTCGTCTAACTAGTGATTGAATGATAGGAGCCGTATGAGTTGAGAGATTCACGTACGGTTCTGTGATAGCTTACAGGTGAAATTCCTGGGGGCTACTTGACGGAGAGGTCGGTTGCTCAACGAATAAGTGACTTCCTACTCGATTTGCTGTCCTGCTAGTCGATAGACAAGATTTTTTCCCGCAACGGCAAAATGGATGCTGGTGATACACTAAGTTCGTCTATGCCCATATTGATGAACTCTTCCGCCAGGGTTTTGTCTGCACCCAATTCACCGCAGATACCGCACCAAATACCATTGTTGTGTGCGTTTTCCGCAGTATAGGCAATGAGCTTTAAAATAGCGGGATGATGTGCGTCAAAAAAATGGTCCAGCGACGTGTTCTGTCGGTCGATGGCAAGCGTATACTGTGTAAGATCATTGGAGCCGATGCTGAAGAAATCAACGAATTTAGCAAGATCATCGCTGATAATGGCAGCTGCCGGGGTTTCGATCATGATGCCGATCTTGATATTCTTGTCAAAATTGATTTTTTGAGTCGTGAGTTCTGCTTTCACTTCTTCAACGATCATTTTTGCATCACGTACTTCTTGAACGGACGTGATCATGGGGAACATGACTAACGCCGTGCCAAAGGCACTGGCACGCAGAATGGCGCGTAGTTGTGTTTTGAAGATTTCCGGACGTGTCAAACAAATGCGGATCGCCCTGTAACCCAATGCCGGATTTTCCTCGGCAGGAAGATTGAAATATCCTACTTTCTTATCGGCACCGATATCCAGCGTGCGGATTACCACTTCTTTTCCGCCCATATTTTCCAGGACGGTCTTGTAGGCTGTGAACTGTTCTTCTTCACTGGGGAACGTATCCCGTCCCAAGTAGAGAAATTCACTGCGGAACAGGCCGATGCCGCCCGCGTCGTTGTCCAATACGGCCGACAAATCAGCCGGCTGTCCGATATTCGCGTAGAGTTTGATCTTACGGCCGGATTTGGTTGCATTGGGTTTACCTTTCAGTTTTGCCAACAGGGATTTCTGCTTTTGGTCCTGGTTCATCTTTGCTGTCATTGCTTCCAACGTTGCCACATCGGGATCAATATAGATTTTTCCATCAAAACCGTCTACAATGACGGTTTGTTTTTCATGCAGATGAGCAAGTAATGTATCTCCTGCTCCCACGATAGCAGGGATACCCATGGTACGTGCCAAAATAGCCGTGTGTGAATTGGTAGAACCGGATTCGGTGATAAAAGCCAGAATATTATTTTTATCCAAGGACAGTGTTTCACTGGGAGCCAAATCATCGGCAGCTACGATGGAAGGTGCAGTCAGCGTTACCATGTTGTTACTGCCTGTAAGCGCGTTCAGCACTTTGCCGGAGATATCCCGGATATCGGCGGCGCGCTCTTGCATATAGGCGTCTTCCATGGCTGCGAACATTTCGGCAAAGCTGTCGGCAGCAGCGTTGACTGCATATTCTGCATTTATTTTCTGTGTGCGGATTGTATTTTCAACGGTTTCAATATAGTCCGGGTCGTCCAGCATCATCTGGTGCACATCAAAAATTTCGGCCGTCTTTTCATCTACTTCCGTCAAGGCTTTTTCATATAAGGATTTGATCTCATTCTGCGCAGCAAGACGAGCGGTATGGAATCTTGCTACCTCAGTTTCTGTATCGTCGACCAGCTGATCAGCTACCTTATGGATTGTGCGCTTGTAAAGTACCACTGGTCCGATGGTGATACCGTTAAAGACGCTTTTTCCTTCTAATGTTAACATTATTTTTCCTCCTGTCGAAACTATATTTTTGTTTGTGTAACGAATACAAGACATCTATATTATTAAAGTTTTATAGATATTTTATAACAGAATTGCATTTTAATAAATACTTTATATTTGCTGCAATAAATTCATCTCATTTGTCGCAAGAATATCAGATAGATCGTCCGGTGTTTTGGCTTGATCTAACTGAATAAGAAAACCGTTCATTTTTAATAGATTAGCCATATTTAAGAATGCTTTGAGGTGTTTTTCCTGGTCAATAGTCGAAAGAACACAGACATAACGAACGGGATCCAGAAGAGGCGAATGAAATTCCACAGGCGTTTTCAGGCGTATAAGACTCATGCCGACGCCCAGACTACCTGCATCAATGGAGGCATGAGGAAGGGCGAACCCATGTGCAATAACAATGTAAGGACCATAGTCGAGAACGTTTTTTATCATAGCATCAATGTAGGAATTTGTAATGATATGATGGCGGAGCAGCGGTTGAGCCGCTTTTTGTATAGCATCCTGCCAATCTTTTGCTTGCACATCCAGCTCTATGAATGGCGGTTGCAGAAGTTCAGCTAAGCCGGGTTCTTTTGCTCGCGTAGTATTCTCAAAATAATTTTTTACCGTTTGCTGTACTTGTGTTAATAAATCAGGGTAATCCTTTAATGTTTTTTTTAACTGTTTAGCCATAAAATAGCCTTCATTGCGTGATTCATTGCTATGCCCGATTGTTTTTTTTGATATTTGCTGTAATTTCAAATAATCCTCTTCGTTTAGCAAAGGAGAAATACGTACATAAGGCACTTTACAATTAGATAACTCAATAGTGGAAATCAAAAAATCAATATCAGAAGTATCTGTGTTGTTTAACATATGGACACTGACGACATTTAAAATATTGAAATTAAATTTCTCGTTGATTTTTTGTTGTAATAACTTACTGGTACCGATGCCGCTGTTGCAAACTAAAATGACATTGGAATTATTGCTGTATTTTTGATATTTTTCAATGGCGGCGCAAATGTAAATAACGATATAGGCGATTTCCTGTTCTTGAATTTGTCGTCCTAAAAGAATTTCAAGTATATCCATATTATTTTCTACAACAGTTTTAATATTCATATTGTTTTCCACGATCATGTTTACATCAGCATATTCCACGACAGTTTGTGTGTCTCCACCGGAAAAAATATGCTCCAGATGGTTGGATAGGCCAAGAAAGAAGTCATAATCGATATAAAGAGGTAAATGCAGCTCATCGGAAATTCTTTCAATAAACTTTCTGGTTATAGTTTGAATCTTAACCATGATATTTTTATTAACATTTCTCTTAATGAAGCGAAGTTTTTTATAAAGATTATTCAGAAAACTTTTTTCATCCAACGAAGAATTCAGTTCGAAATATTGAACTAAATAGGTGTACAGTTTATCAAAGTTATGGGAAGAACTGGTGTGACATTCGCCGTTATGTAATGGTTTTCCTATTTTTACCCTGAAAATAGAAGCAATCAAATACAGTTGTAAAATCACAAACGAGCCTTCCGTGAGAAATTCACCGGTCCTAATTTCATTTTCATTTATTAAACTGTGCAGTGTGCGATGGTGACCGGATGTGAAACATTCGTTAAAGTTTTTGAAGATGACCGGATTTTTTTGATTGAAAAACAGTTGCAAAAGGTCGGTGTTAGTAAAAAGAACTTGCATGTAATAACTGCGAATATCAATTTCTCTTCCAAAAAGCTTGATACCTTGACTGGAGAAACCGTGTACATTTAATTTATAGGTTTTCAGTAGGGCATTAAGTTGATCCAGATCAGCAATGATTGTAGATCTGGATACACAGAGAAACTCGGCAATTTCAGCAAAAGTAATATAATCTCTGGAAAAAAATAAAATGACAAATTCTAAAACATACCGTTCCTCTTGATTCAGACTGTAATTATAAAAATCCAAATGACTTAAAATCGCAGACAAAGACACACCATCGTATTTAAGATAAAATTTATTGTTCTTATCGATTGAGAGCCCGATTTTTAAAGGTTCCAAATATTCTTTGATATAGTTGACATCATTACGAATGGTTCTGATAGAGATGGAATGTTTGTCGGCAAGTTCTTGTATATCAAAGACATGCGGATTTTCATATACTGTTTTAATCATTTTTGTTGAACGTTTATTCATTTGTTTATCAGCCCCATACCAAAACATAAAATAAATACAACTTTTGACATTCTTATTATTCACTATTTGCTTTTTTAATTATAACAATTCAAATTTGTAATATCAATGAAATAAAGAGAACAAATGTTTGATTTTATGGTCGGAATTTTTACACAAATAGTGCAACAATTTCAACTCCGATATTTCCGTTATCGAACTATTTTGTTAGTTGAAATATAGTAATACACCAGATTTTCTTTGGGGAGCCTGAGACACAGTAGAATTTGATACCACTATTGAGCAATCATTTGAACTTGGCAAAAAATCAAGTGTGAATATAATTAACGATATGAGATACCTAATATCACATATGCACATAATGAATGAAAACCATTAGAGTTTGGTATCTTTACGATATTTTGCATACAACCCCGATATATAGGGAGTATGGCATTTATAAGGAGGATCAAAGTATGGCAGTGAAAGAAAATCTGGTAATAACTAATGAAACGGGATTGCATGCGCGTCCGGCTTCCAATTTTGTTAAACTTGCCAAATCATTTAAGTCAAAGATAATGGTAGCTTGCAATGGAAATGAAGTAGATGCAAAGAAAATTTTGGGTATTATGACTTTAGGTGCAAAAAAGGGGGAAACAATTACTATTACGGCTGAGGGGGAAGATGAAGTACAAGCTTTTACGGCTTTAAAAACATTAGTTGATAGTGGTTTTGGTGAGTAAAAGTAATATGTTGATGACCCCGTTTACTCTATATTTAGTGGCTAACGAGGAAAAATTAAATGAAGGATGGCGAGTTATCCATTATGCAAATTTTAAAGCTTTTACATGCAGATCTAATATTTCCGAATCTTGAGACAGTTGATAGAGATGATTTGTTCAACAAGATGTGTACCATACTCAATGAAAAAGGATTTGTCAAAGCAAGTTTTTTGAAAGGAATAAGCAATAGAGAAAAGATTTATCCTACAGGGCTTGAGATGGGAAACTATGGTTGTGCATTGCCGCATACTGATGTTGAACATGTTATCAATCCTGCCATAGCGATAGCAACTTTAAAAAGGCCTGTCAAATTTAATGTTATGGGCGATTCGAGTAATGAAGTAGAAGTTAATATCATTTTCATGCTTGCCCTTCATAAGAAAGAGGATCAAGTCGTAATACTCAAGGAATTAGCAACTCTTATCCAAAACGTTGATGTAATTACTGCAATTCGTGAGGCAACGAGTGGAAATGAGATACTAGAGATTATTAAAAATTCCGATAATTTTACGATTTAAAGATAGTTTCAACGAATATTTTTGATCAAAGCGTAAAAAGCATTAGGAGGCTACGTATTATGACAAAAATTAAAGTTTTAGCGAGTACGGTCACATTTGGCAGACTTAATAAAGAGCCAACGGAACGGATGGAAGCTTTAGGATGGAATGTTGTTACTAATCCATATGGTAGACCGTTGACACCGGAGGAATTTAGTGGACTTGGTGCCGATGCGGATGCGCTTATAGTCGGAAATGATAAGGTTACAGCAGATGTTATTGATAGATGCCCTAAAATAAAAATTATTGCCAAGCATGGCATTGGGGTGGATGCTATTGATATTAAATATGCAAATTCCAAGGGTATTTATGTAACCAATGCTCCTGGTTCCAATGCTACTGAGGTTGCGGATGTAGCTGTTGCCGATATGATTAATTTAGCTCGCGGACTTATGATTTCTAATAGAGATACTAAGGCTGGTAAATGGAATAAACCTAAAGCACCAATGTGTATGAACGGAAAAACTGTTGGTATTGTTGGAACCGGACATATAGGATGTCAAGTTGCTAGTCGTTTACGTGGTTTTAATATGAATCTTTTAGGATACGACATTTTTGAAAATGCTGAAGCTAAAAGTTTTGGAGTGAAATATGTACCACTGGATGAACTCTTGCTGACCGCTGATTATATTACATTACATTTGCCACTGCTGGAAGAGACTCAACATCTTCTGAATGAGGAAAGAATTGCGCATTTAAAACATGGGGTTGTCATTGTTAATACAGCCAGATGTCAGTTGGTAGATTATACAGCGTTGGAAATAGCTTTAAAGAGTGGGCTTGTTCGTGGATATGCTGCGGATGTATTTGAACATGAACCGCCGGAACATCTTCCTTTGTATGATTTAGACAATGTCATTGTTACGGCTCATATCGGCGGTACTACAAAAGAATCAAATCTTAGAATGGGAAATATGGCTGTTGATAATGTTATTGCGGCTTTGACCGGAAAAATCCCGCCTAACGTTTTAAAGGCATAAAGGGAAAGTAGATGGTGGAATATGAGTGAGAAGAAAGCTATTCATATGAAAGAAAAAGACAATGTTGCTATGGTACTGGAACCTGTAACGGCAGGTGATGTTGTTTGTGTCATACGTGAAAATAAAGCAGTGGGCCGTATTGTGGCTAAGGATGATATTGCTCAATATCATAAGATAGCATTAACTGTTTTTAAAAGTGGAGATATCATTTACAAGTATGGAGAGGTTATCGGAAAAGCCGTTCAATCTATTGAAACCGGTGAACATGTACATGTCCACAATATTCAGGGGGTGGCGATAACCGATGCGCATTAAGGCATATAAAAGACCGGACGGTACCTTTGGAATCCGTAACAAGGTCCTAATCTTATCTACAGTAGGATGTGCGAACGAAACAGCTCAACGTATTTCGGAACAGATTCCTGATGCTGTTTTTATTCCCAATACAAAAGGATGCGGACAAATCGGTGATAGTGTCAACATTATGAAACGTACGCTTACCGGATTGGTGCTGAATTCCAATGTATATGGCGCTCTTATTGTCGGATTAGGCTGTGAGACTATTCAGCCATATATTTTGTATGAGATGATCAGTGCTCGAACGAATAAGCCAGTAAAGGTGCTTACTATTCAAGACGAAGGCGGCACGGTGCGTGCTATACAAAAAGGTGTTACCGTTGCAGCAACAATGGTGCGGGAAATGTTTTTGCAGGAACGTGTTGATGCTGATTTATCATCTATTATTCTGGCAACGAATTGCGGAGGCTCGGATGCCACCAGTGGATTGGCAGCTAATCCGTCTTTGGGATACTGTAGTGATAAACTGGTAACTGCCGGTGGAACGGTAATATTGGGAGAAACAACGGAACTTATCGGTACTGAACACATTTTAGCAGGAAGAGCTAAAAATAATGAGGTAAAAGAGAACATATATAAAATTATTAAAGGTCTGGAAATAGATTTTTCCAAAATGGGTATTGATACTCGAGGAGCAAATCCCACTCCTGGTAATATTAAAGGCGGATTAAGTACATTGGAAGAAAAAGCTTTGGGGGGTATTTCTAAAGGAGGAGGAACTACTATTAACGAAGTAGTTCGCTATGGTGATAGACCAAGAGAAAAGGGATTAGTTATTATGGATACGCCCGGTTATGATATTGAATCCTTGACTGGCATGGCAGCTGGAGGAGCTCAGGTATGTGTTTTTACAACCGGACGGGGAAATCCTATTGGAAATCCTATTATGCCAGTGTTGAAAATCACGGGAAACCATGAAACGTATGTCAATATGGAAGATAACATAGATATTGATGCATCTGTAGTTTTAAGAGGAACAAAGAGTTTGTTTGAATGTGGAGATAATATATTTAATGCTTTGATTCATGTATGTAATGGACAAAAGACAAAGGCGGAAGCCTTTGGGTTTGGAGAAATTAGCGTGTATAGAAATGTTGAGGTTTGGTGCAACAAATTGTAATTAGATTTAAGAATAAATATATGCCTGAAAGGAATGGATGGAATAGTGAAAATAACTTCTTACGATATTTATAAAATAAAACCACGCTGGATTTTTTTAAAAATAAACACAGATGAAGGTATTAGCGGTTGGGGGGAACTTGTTAGCGGTACGCGTACGGAAACGGTAATTACCGGGGCTCGGGAAATGATGGAATATCTTATAGGTAAGGATCCGGGGCAGATAGAGGATATCTGGCAGCTTTTGTATCGTTTCTTTTTCAGGGGCGGACCTGTCGAAATGACAATTATATCTGGGATTGAAATGGCTTTATGGGATATTAAGGGAAAATATTACAATATGCCGGTATATGAATTTTTGGGTGGGAGGGCCAGAACTAAAATCAAGGTTTATTCTTGGATTGGCGGTGATCGGCCGGCTGATGTTGGGAATGAAGCTTTAAAGCGTAAAAATATGGGATTTACGGCAGTTAAGATGAATGCAACGGAAGAAATGCATTATGTCGATACTTACAAAAAAGTACAACAAGTATCGGCACGGGTACAATCTATTCGTGATACAGTCGGGTATGATTTGGAAGTTGCCGTTGATTTTCACGGTCGTGTACATAAACCTATGGCTAAGGTTTTAGCAAAGGAATTGGAGCAATTTCACTTGATGTTTATCGAGGAACCTGTTTTACCTGAAAACATAGAAATGCTGCGAGATATTGCAAATCATGTTTCCATTCCTATTTCCACCGGTGAACGCGCGTATACCCGTTGGGGATTTAAACCGATTTTCAAGGATGGTTTTGTTGATATCATTCAGCCGGATTTATCTTTAACAGGAGGCATTTTAGAAGCCAAAAAGATTGCTGCTATGGCGGAATGTTTTGATATGGCAGTAGCTCCACATGCTCCCTACGGACCTATTGCACTTGCGGCCACTCTACAGTTGGACGTTTGTACACCTAACGTTTTCATTCAAGAGCAAAGTTTAGGTATTCACTATAATCAAGGTTTTGATCTGCTTGATTTTGTAAAAAATAAAGAAATTTTCCAATATAAAGATGGGTTTGTGAATATTCCGACAGCACCCGGCTTGGGTATTGAAATTGATGAAGATCTTGTTAAAAAAATCAGCCAAGAAGGACTAAAATGGTCTAATCCAAAATGGCGCAATTATGACGGCACATATGCCGAATGGTAAGTATGTCATATATTTTTGTGTGTATATGTAATTGATAAAGGAGCTGTTTGAAATGAAAGATTTTGAAACTTTAAAAAACATTAATGATAAGGGAGTATGTGCTATTGTTAGAGGTACTTCTGCTGATGCATTGAAACGTATTGCCGAGGCCTTGTTAAAAGGTGGAGTCAGCACTATTGAAGTGACGTTTAATACTCCGGGTGCAGCGCAGATGATAGAGGCGCTTTGTAAAGAATACGCTGATAATTTATTGGTGGGTGCCGGTACCGTTTTAGATGAAGAAACAGCTCGGATTGCTATTTTGTCAGGGGCTAAATTTGTCTTGGCGCCTACTCTAAATACGAAAATGATTCAGACTTGTCTGCGTTATAATGTTGTTCCTGTTCCAGGTGTTATGACACCAACGGAGGCACTTACAGCATGGGAGGCCGGTGCCAGAATCGTTAAAATTTTCCCGGCCGGTGTTTTGGGAGCAAAATATATTAAACAATTGAAAGGGCCACTTAATCAAGTAGATATGATGGTTGTAGGTGGGGTGGGAGCTTCTAATTTACCTGATTTCTTAAAAGCGGGAGCTTCATCGGCCGGTATTGGTGGAGAATTGGTGAATGCCCAATTAGTTGCCGAAGGTAAATTTGCTGAAATTACAGAACGCGCCAAAACATTTTCACGAATCATAGCAGATTTCAGATCTCCCCAATAGGTCTTTAAACCGCTATTTTTATATATATAAAAATAAGTTTATGGATACATCAGATAAGGAGGAAACAAATGAAAACAGCAGTATTTTATGGTATTGAAGATGTGCGAATCGAAGAAAGAGACAAACCAACCATTGGAGCAGACGATTATTTAGTGAAAGTTAAGGCGGCTGCTATTTGCGGCAGTGATTTACGTACTTATCAGCACGGTCATGCTAAAATCAAACAGCCACAGATTTTAGGGCATGAATTTGCGGGAGAGGTCGTAGCGGTAGGCCCCAATATCACGGAACTTTCTGTCGGTGATAGAGTTAGCGTTCATCCGGGCATTCCTTGCGGACATTGTTATTATTGTGATCGCGGTATCCAAAATTTATGCGGTAGCAGAAAAGTTATAGGGATTCATTACCCCGGCGCTTTTGCCGAATATATTAAAATTCCTAAACAAACACTGATTTTGGGAACCTGTGTCAAAATCCCAAAAGGTGTTCCTTATGAAATTGCAGCATTGGGGGATCCTACTGTTTCGGCGTTAAATGGTGAGGAATTAATTGATGCACGTTTGGGAGACACATTATTAATTTTAGGTTGTGGTCCTATTGGTATGCTGCATGCAATGATTGCACGCTTAAAAGGCGCTTCTACTATTATTATGGCCAATCGCAGTGTTCGTCGACTGGAAATGGCTAAAGAAAGGAAATTAGCCGATTATTATTTTTGCCTACAAACGGATGGAGATTTAAAAAAGTTCGTAAAAAAAATTACAAACGGTATGGGGCCTAATAAAGTAGTCGTTGCTAATACGTCGAAAGCGTCTGCCAAACAAGCGGTGGAAGTTGTAGCCAAGGGTGGTTTAGTACAATTGTTTGCCGGTTTTTCCAAGGAAAATCCTATCTTGGATTTGGATGGTAATCTTATTCATTATAATCAGTTAACCGTTTCTTCATCTTATGGTTCTACACCGAGAGAGTTTCAATTGGCGGAAAAACTACTTTTTGAGGGCAAAATAAACGGAAAATCTCTCATTACACATCATTTGCCATTAGAGGAAATTAATCGTGGTTTTGAACTTATGAAAAATGGAGAGGCTTTAAAAGTAATCTTGACGTATGAATCATAAATGGGAGGAATTTAAAAATGAAAAAAAGAGTTATTACGGTATGCGGTTCTGGAGTAGCAACATCGGTAATGTGTGCAACAAAAATTAGAGATTATTGTAAGGATCATCATATTGATGTAGAAGTGACACCTATTTCTTTCGGTCAATATTCAGGAGGCAATGTTGAAGCGGATGTTATTGTTTCTATGAACGCTAAGATTGAATCGGTAGAAAACATTCCCATTATCAGTGGCGTTGCTCTTTTAACCGGAATAGGACAAGAGCAAACTTTAGCGAAAATCGCAGAAATTCTTAAAAAATAAATTGGATTTGGAGGTTAATATAAGTTATGGATATTTTGCTGAATATAGTAAATGATATCATAGGTCTTGGTGCTGCTGTTTTTCTGCCAGTTGTCATGTTTATTATAGGCATGATCTTTGGACTTAAGCCAGGTAAAGCTTTTCGTGCTGGCTTGATGTTGGGCATTGCATTTACTGCAATAAGTATATTTATTTCTGCTTTGCTTATTGGGCAGATTGCGCCTGCGGCGCAAGCGGCAATTAAGGGAGCTGGGTCAAACTTGCAATTCATTGATGTTGGTTGGCCGGCCGCTTCTATGATTAGTTGGGCGTGGCCATTGGCGGCTACTATTTTCCCGTTGCAAATTATCATTAATTTGATTATGTTATGGCGTCATTGGACGGATGTTTTAAATGTAGATTTATGGAATGTATGGCAAAAAATATTTTTTGCATCAGTTACATATATATTCACACAAAATTTATTATTAGCTTATTTTGTAGCTTCATTATTAGTTATTATCGAGCTGAAATTAGGTGATTATACGGCTGAACAGGTACAAGACTCGACCGGAATTCCGGGCGTTTGCTGTCCTCATGTTGGGATGACACATCTTTTGGCGATAATGCCACTTATCTGGATAATTGATAGAATTCCAGGGTTGAAAAATACTACATTTGATGCTGAGTATTTAAAGAATAAGATCGGATTTTTAGGCGAACCGGCTATTATTGGCGCTATCATGGGTATTATCATTGGTGTTATCGGTGGATATAATTTTTCGAAAACTGCCCAATTAGCAGTTAGTGTTGCTACTTGTATGCTGGTACTGCCAAGAATAGCAGCATTATTCTCCGAAGCTTTAGTACCTATTTCAGAAGCAGCAACACAATTTATGAAGAAAAAATTTCCTGACAGAAAATGTTATATTGGCTTGGATTGGCCGTTCTTAACTGCAAATCCTGCGGTTATTACATGTTCTGTATTATTGATACCAATTTTGGTTTTATTGGCCATTATTTTACCTGGCAATAAAACATTGCCATTTGGTGACGTTGCAAATTTTGGTGCAGCAATTATTGGACCAGCCATTCTTTTTAGGGGTGACATCCTTAAGAGCCTTCTTGCTGACATTCCTTTGTTGGTAACGTTGTTATATTCGTCAACGGCTATTGGTTCAACGTTTACGCAGTTAGCAATAAATGTTGGATTTAAATTTCCAGAGGGTGCTGCTGCTATTACATATATGAAAGCAGGTGCCGTTATTTGGTCTGTATTTGAGGCAGTTCAATACCATTGGATAATTGCACTTCCCTTGTTTATTCTTTTCATAGTCAGTTTTATTATTTTAAAAAAATGTTATAGTGATCCTTATAAAAAGGCTAAAGCTGCTCAGCAGCAAGAAATGTAAAATTTCTGATAGTATAATGAGGAGCTGGGTATGAGCATTAAATTAATTGCTGTAGATATGGATGGAACATTGCTTGATGACGATAAGAACATCTCGGTTCGTAATAAACAAGCTGTCCAAAAAGCAGTCAAAGCAGGTATTGTGGTAATGTTTGCCAGCGGGAGAGTGTTTGCGGGAGTTAAAAGATATGCTGATTATCTTGATTTAGATGTTCCTTTGGTTATTTATAACGGAGCTGCAGTTATAGGCAGCAGATCAAAAAAAGTACTTTATGAAAAACCTATTGAGATAAAAACAGCACAATCTATTATTCGCTATTGTGGACAAAAAGGTTATCATATACAAACCTATGCCGATGATAGATTTCAAGTATTTTCACATAATGATTTTTCGGAAAACTATCAAAAAGTTTTTGGTGTAGAAGAAGAAATTCTAGGTGATAGTATGTGTAATATTACTACGCCGCCGTGCAAAATGCTTGTGATTGCCAAGAGCAAGGATTTTCAAGCTGTTCGAAATGATTTAGAGTGTAAGTTTTCTCAACAAGTTGATTTTTCGTCTTCCATGCCGGATTATTTGGAAATGGTGGAACCCGGTGTCAATAAATGGAGTGCGGTTAGATCTGTAGGTGACATGTATGGAATTAAACCTATGGATATTATGTGTATAGGCGATAACAATAACGATTATTCAATGATTAAAAATGCGGGCATCGGGGTTGCTATGGGAAATAGTAATGAATGTATTTTAAAAATTGCTAAGGTTGTTACTGCAACGAATACAGAGGACGGTGTTGCTGCAGCAATAGAAAAAGTTCTTGTACAACAGAATTTGATTTAAGAAACAAGAAAAAGTGTGTACTGAAGTGTTGAACAGCGATTCGGGGCATTCTTTTTCAGTTGTCAGAAGTATAAAAAAGGGTCTATGTCAAATGTTGAGCTGGCTCAATAGCAAAACACAAGTTAGAGGAACATTCAAAAGATTGTTCCTCTTTTTGTTGTAGTTAGAAAATCTCTGGTTAGACCAGGGGTTCCAAAAGCTTAAGCGATGAGTTTTTGAAGTTTCAAAATAAAACACCTTTAATGTAAGATAAGAATGCGGTCTGTCAACTGCAAACCTATCCATATCAAAGGAGGTCATTCGATGAATGACACACAGTCCATCACACAGTAAATGGAATTGTAAATATCATGCAGTATTTGCGCCGAAGGATCAGTGGCAAGTATTTTATGGGAAAAAGCGATATGAAATAGGACAAATATTACGAGAATTATGTCAGTGGAAAGGAGTGGCTTTACTAGAAGCAGAGGCATGCCCGTTATGTACATCTGCTATTGGAAATTCCCCTCAAGATGAGTATATTGAGTTTCGTGGGGTTTCTCAAAGGAAAAAGTAGTCTGATGATTTATGAAAAATGGGGAAATATGAAATATAAGTACCGGAATCAACAATTTTGGTGTCGCGGATACTAGGTAGATATCGTAGAAAAAAACGAGAAGAAGATACCTACCTATATTCGAGAACAACTTAAAGAAGATGAAATGTCCGAACAGCTTACATTAGATTCAGAAGACCCGTTTACGGGTAACCGGAAGTAATCAAGTAACGGACCGAACATGCGCTGTAAAGTGCCGCAGGTAGATTAGGCTTTATAGGCACGCATAAGAAAAGGTTCTATGATCAAATGTTGGGGTGGCTCAATCGTAATGAGTGACTTCCTACTCGATTTATTATAGAACCCAATTCATTAGTTCATAAATATTTAGGTGCCTTACATATTGACAAAACAGCAAAATTGAGTACAATGTATTTAGGTACCTTTATATTATTTATTTTCAAGGAGGAATATAGATGAAAAATACAACAGTAGTACAATTGTATCGAGAATTATTG